>JAURNB010000157.1 GCA_030830415.1 Acidimicrobiales bacterium
ATTTGGCCCCTTCGGATCATGATCTTCTGGCCCGAGAAGAGTGGTTGCACCAGTTGTTTCGGTGAGTCCGTATACCTGCATGAAATCGCACTTGAACGTTTCCACACTGTTAGTGAGTACTTCAAGAGAAATAGGAGATGCTCCGTAGACCATCAGACGCAAACTTGAAAAGTCCGTCTCTTTAATGCTTGGCATCATCAGCATGAACTGAAGTACTGCGGGCACGAGGAAGCCGTGCGTAATTTTGTGCTTCTCAATAAGTTGAATGACGGCATTTGGGTCCATGTCTCTCAAAATGATTGAAGATGATCCAACAAACTGACCTGCAGTTGCCCAACCGCCGCCACCAATGTGGAAGAGCGGCATAGCAACAAGGTTGATCATGTCATCACTCAACTTCCAGAACGTGCGCGCACCAGGCAACAGCACAAAGAAGTTGTGGTTTGTGAGCATGACGCCCTTTGGCCGACCAGTAGTTCCGCTGGAGTACAACTGGAACGCAACATCTTCTGATGCTGACTCCACTCCGGGGTCTGTAGTGGCTCCGCTGTTCACCCACGTTTCGTAATCAGTTTCGCCGCCGGCTCCACCGATGACCACGATGAGTTGTGTTGAGGTGAGGTTGGCGCGAATCGCTTCCACAACTGGCCAGAAGTCGGCATGCACAACCAAAACTTTGGCGGCTGAGTCATTAACAATGAATTCCACTTCTGGTGGAGCAAGTCGCCAGTTGATGTCGACTGATACTGCATTAATGAGTGCGCATCCGTAGAAAACTTCGAAGTGTTCGATGCTGTTCTTGTCGAGGAATGCAACTCTGTCTTGCACGCCGACGCCAGCTGCTTGCAATGCGTTTGCCACACGGATGGAACGTTCGTACAGTTCCCCCCATGTGCGCGTGCGGTCACCTTCAATCAGCGAGTTGTCGGAAGCACGAGCTACTCCGTGGGTACGAACGATGTCAGCAAGGGTGGTTATGTCTTTAGCCATTCGAAAAATGTAGTCGCTCGAAGGGGGGCCGTGTACAGCGCCCACGGCTGGGAAAGATGAGTGGCTGTCGTGTCAGAATGGGCAGATGAGTTCCACTGTTTCAGTTGTTAAAGAAGTATCCGCCCCTGTCGACGTGGTCTGGGCCATGGTCACGGACTTGCCCCGCATGGGCGAGTGGTCCCCCGAAAATCAAGGTGGAGAATGGGTAAAAGGTGCAACCGGCCCAGCTGTTGGAGCCCGATTCAAGGGTCATAACAAAAGTGGGGAGCGCTCATGGTCCACTTCAGTGGAAGTGAATGCATGCGATGCTCCTCGTAAGTTTTCTTTCGGGCTGATGGTGGGCAGCAAGAACTGGTGTGACTGGGTCTACGAATTAGAGCCAACTGCATCTGGAACTCGTGTCACTCATAGCTGGGTAGATCACCGAAGCAAATTTGCAAACAAGCTGGGTAAGTGGGTGAGTGGTGTTGCTGATCGTGGCATTCACAACAAAGCAAACATGGAAGTCACACTCAACAACCTTGCTACCGCCGCAGCATCAGTTAGCTGATTTCGTTTCTTACGCAATCCGTAACGTAAACGCGGGAGACGAGTCGGGCCGGTAGGGCAGAATTACTTCGTCACCAATGCGTGAGAGTTGGTGGTCATACCCCAACAAATATGTGTCACCTGCGGGTAGCCCAGCAATGCTGACATTTTTTGAATCCGGACGACCAAGCACCATGGCATATGTGAATCCGTCGGCTCCACGTGTGAGTCGGACAGTGTCACCATCTGATGTTCGTAGTTCAGTGATCTCATGCGGGTGAGAGGCGTAAATCGCAGCACC
Organism: Acidimicrobiales bacterium; assembly: GCA_030830415.1. Classification (GTDB taxonomy): domain Bacteria; phylum Actinomycetota; class Acidimicrobiia; order Acidimicrobiales; family Ilumatobacteraceae; genus F1-20-MAGs119. The sequence goes on from JAURNB010000157.1 coordinate 1,820, forward strand.
ATTGACCTGTAGCCATTGGCCAATTGCAAGTAAGCGCTCTTGTTGTATCCAGGGAATTTCACCAGATGCCATGGGGCCAACATTGAGCAAGAAGTTTCCGCCGGCCGCAACGATATTGATGAGCATATGAATCAATTCTGACGACGATGCATATGACGAATCATCTTCTTGTTCGTTGTAACCAAAGCTTGTGCCGATACCGCGACACACTTCAAATTTCTTTCCTTCGAGAGGCGGAGTAGTGGTGTACTCAGGTGTCACAAAATCAGCATGTGCAGTGCCTTGCATTACGCCAAGAAAATCGAAACGATCGTTTACAACGCCTTCCGGGTTTGTGTTATAAAAATGTGCAAAGAGGTCAGCTGCGCCTGCGCCAAAACCTGGATACCCAATGTCGTTCCACAAAACGTCAGGGGCGTATCGGCTGATGAGTTCACGGTAATGCGCCTCAACATATGCGTGGTACACGTCATCTTGCGGAATCGCCGTGTATAACGAAGCCCAGCCATCAATGCCGAGCCCTTGGAATGTCCAATCAATTCCACCGGAGTAATACAGCCCTAGTCGTAAACCGTGTGATCGAACTGCTTCAGCACACTCACCCACAATGTCGCGAGTCGAAGTCCACTGTGAACCTTTGTGTGGGTTTGGTGTTTTACTTGGCCACAACAGAACACCATCGTGGTGCTTGGTTCCCATCACGCAATACTTGGCACCAGAAGCAGCGAATAGTTCACCCCAGCGTTCAGGTTGCCACCCCTGTGATGCTTCAAAGAATTGTGGAACAAAATCTTCATACGGTTGATCGCCGTATTTTTCTGCGTGGTGCAATGCTGCAGGAGAGCCAGGAGTTTGTAGTGAGTTCCAGTACCACTCGGAGTATGGACTTTCTGTGAAAGCTTCGCGTTCACCTTTCTCGGCAGCCAGGGTGAATGGGTCATCAGACACGGGGGCAAATGCCGGAATGGTAGATACAAACCAATGGACAAATATGCCGAACTTTGCACCGTCGTACCATTGCGGAACCTGATGCGATTGTAAAGACTCAAGGTCTGATGAGAATTGGCCCACGACCGTACGGTAGTCCAATAATTTTGTGTTCAAGTTGTCGGAATAGATCCGCTGTATAAAGGTATGCAAGGCTTGTGTATCCAACCGGAGGTACCTCATGGAAATTCTCACAGAACTAACCAACAACATTCTTCTCATCACTCTGAATCGTCCTGAAGCGGGAAATTCTCTGAATGGTGCGCTGAGTGAAGGGCTGTCGAATGCATTGACCGATGCTGAAACAAACCCTGAAGTGCGAGCCATCGTCATCACTGGTGCTGGTGAAAAGATCTTTTGTGCCGGCATGGACTTGAAGGCATTTGCTGCTGGTGAAGACATCGCAAAAATAGGTATGGGTTTTACTGCATTACGGAAATGTTCAAAGCCACTTATCGCAGCTGTGAACGGTCACGCATTGGCTGGCGGCTTCGAAGTGGTCATGATGTGCGACCTCATTGTTTCTATCGAATCTGCAAAGTTTGGAATCCCCGAAGTGAAACGTGGTTTGTTCGCAGCGGGTGGCGGAGTTCGTCTTCCGGCTCGTATACCTCTGGCGGTCGCGATGGAAATGGGTCTTACTGGTGACCCAATTGATGCAGCGCGAGCCAAAGAACTCGGTCTCATTAACCAAGTTGCGCCCGCGGCAGAATTACGTGATGCCGCTCTTGCATTGGCTGCCCGTATCACTGTGAACGGTCCGCTTGCAGTGCAGGCAACAAAGCAATTGATGCTCGATGAAATTGGTGATGGCAATCCTCAACTCATGGGTGAACTGCAGCGCAAAGTGTTTACTAGCGAAGACGCCAAGGAAGGCCCGAGAGCCTTTGCAGAAAAGCGTGCCCCTGAATGGAAAGGGCGCTAACTGCGACCTTGCTATCAGTTTTTGACTGAGTTACTTATGTAGATAGTGAGATCAGACGTGATGTCGGCCGCATCGCAATACGCGGCGTAGGCGGAACCAGATTTTGTTGCCACCTGCCATGCTGCGCCACCACATTTCACTGAAAATGGAGCTTGTACGTTTGCCATTGTGAACGTCATCGATGTCGTGGTTGACTTCTGAGTCTTGGCATCGGTGCCCGAAGTGAGAATGCTTGTAGACATTCCGGCCACACAAGAGATATCTGTGCAAGCAGGAATTGAGGATCCGCTGCCATCGTTCACTACAAGATTTGCTTGAAACCCTTTAGACCCACTTGCTGATTTAGAAATCGTCCA
>JAURNB010000158.1 GCA_030830415.1 Acidimicrobiales bacterium
CAAGAGTCTGGAGTGGTCTCATACGCAATTGATTATTACGACAAGGAAACTACGGCGAATATGACGCAGACCATATGGAATCAACCCGCCACCGACTTTCGTAAACTCATTGTCGTTGAGCAAGAAAATCCAAGTCTGATGTCCTGTGCGACTCCTGTCATTTTGTATGTAGAGGAAGCTGCTGTTGCAACAACCACTATTCCAGTGCAAACCTCTTCAACAATTGCGTCACAACTCAGTACAACAACGTCTTCTGTAGTGAGTCGCGTGAATAGTGCAACGACGTCTGTTGCAAAGCAGGTCAATAAAACAACAACATCGTTGTCTCGATAGAACTACTTCTTTAGGCACTCCAGTCAATGGGGACTTGTGTTGCTTTAATCAAAGCAGTATTGGCCTGTGAAAAAGGCTTGCTACCAAAGAAGCCACGGTATGCAGACAATGGCGAGGGATGCGGCGACTCAATAAATGTGTGGTGATGGCCAGTGAGTTCGAGGTGGGGTCTTAATGCCTGAGCATGTTTGCCCCACAAGATGAAAACCACATGTTCATGTGTTTCAGCAACTACACGTAGCGCGGCAGTTGTGAATTTTTCCCAGCCTTTACCACTGTGTGACCCAGCTTCGCCGCGACGCACTGTGCATGTGGTGTTGAGCAGCAGCACACCTTGCTCTGTCCACGACGAGAGGTTGCCTTTTGCTGGGTGTTGATTGCGATCGACGTTCACGTCATTCAGTAACTCAGTAAAAATATTTCGCAGAGATGGTGGTGGCGCAACATTTGTGTTGACAGAAAAACTCAACCCATGCGCTTGGTCGGGTTGGTGATACGGGTCTTGCCCCACAATGACCACTTTGACTTTGTGCAGAGGAGTTGCTGCGAAGGCCGCAAACACTTCATGGTGTGGTGGATAGATCTCACGCGATGCACGTTCAGCATCTATAAAAATACTCAGCTCTTCCCAATAATTCTTAGACTGCTCAACGGCGAAAATAGTTTCCCAACCAGGTGGTGGTGTTGTGCACAGCATGTTGTAACAGATTAGTCGCGGAAAAAACTTACTTTCATGTTGCAGTGCGATAGACACTAGAGCGGTATGGACGTCCTTCTCGCTCTCGACATTGGTGGCACGAAAATTGCAGCTGGGCTTGTTACTCGTGAAGGAACGGTCATTGATAGAGGTCGCATTGCAGTTCGTAGTAACCAAAGCGGTGAAAATCTTTTTAATGATCTTGCGCAACTCGTTGATGCAATGCTCACCAAAGCACGCGGACAACATGGTGCACAACCAATAGCTCTTGGTGTGGGTTGCGCTGGACCAATGACAGAGAATGCCGAGTTGGTATCTCCGCTCAATATTCCCTGTTGGCGTGATTTCCCACTGGTACCTCATTTGCGCACTCTGACGGGCTTGCCAGTATTTGCTGATGGCGATGCCAAAGCGCTTGCCTCGGGGAGGGTTGGAAAGGTGCCGCAAAAGGGCAAGACAACTTCTTGGCAATGGTGGTTTCTACTGGTGTTGGTGGTGGCATTGTGCTGAACGGACGCCTCCTTGACGGTGCATCGGGTAATGCCGGGCACATTGGGCATGTCATTGTGGAACCAAGTGGTCGTCGTTGCGTATGTGGCGCACGAGGGTGCTTGGAAGCAGAAACTTCTGGGCCAGCAATTGAAGCCATTACCGGCAGGCCTCCTACGCAGCCGACGTATGAAATTATTCAGCGCACAGGGCGTCTTGTGGGTCGCGGAATTGCATCGGTATGTAACCTGCTCGACCTGCCACTCGCCGTCGTGGGTGGAAGTGTGGCGCTCGGTTTTGGTGCTCCGTTCTTCCAAGCAGCACAAAACAGTCTTGATGAATTATGCCGACTCGAATTTTCCAGCGGCGCACGCATTGTTCCTGCGCGCTTAGGTGATGATGGTTCGTTGATTGGTGCAGCAGCTTTTGCACTACGCGGTATGAACCGCATGGCAAGAATTTAACTGCACTCTTAGCTGCCGAATTTGCGGTACACCACTTCAACGGGTCCTTTGCCAATTGAAGTTTGCCACCGAACACCAACGGAAATGAGCAGTGTCCATACCACGCAGGAAAAAATAAATGCAGTGGTGAACCCACCTGGTTGAATCCAGTTCCACCAGTTCACTACTGCGTTGTATATAAAACCGTGACACAAGTACAAGGTCAATGTGATTTGACCCGAGCGCTGGAGTAGTTGAGCAAGTGGCGAAGTGGAGTATTTGTCGGCAAGAAAAGAAATGAGTACCACGATGACAACCGCACTGGTGCAAGCACCAGCAGTTGCAAGGATGCCTCGTTCAAAGGGGTCTGTACTCAAAACGTGTTGCCACGAACCGTCAGTGTGATGGAGCGCAAGACCACTTGCGAGATAGATGCAGAAAAGCGCTGGAATACTGGCGAAAAGTATGGTTTTTCGCTTCAAACGGAAGGCGGAATAAGACTTTCCGATGATGAGCCCAACGCAGAAAAAAGCGAACCATGGCAGTACCGGATGCGTGTAGTCAATGAAATAACGAAAGAGAAAATTGCGAGGGGTATTGGGTTCAAATGGTTGTAGCCAACTAGTTGAATGACCATTGATTTCTTGGCGGTAACGCCAAAAGGAGAGAAGTGCCGCGGCCACAGTGATGGCTCCAGCGAGCATTGCAATGTGTTTTGTTTTGAGGTGAAACACACCAGCTGCCAACATAAAATAAATTCCGTAATACGGAAGAATGGTGCCGTTCCATACCCACTCAAACATTGTTCCGACAGTGAAGAGAAATGTTCCGCGTCGAACGAGTAGCCACCGTAATTCTGTGGTGCTGAGTTGCTGACTCGTTGACGTGAGAAGACCACAGCCAATTCCTGCTACAACAACAAAGATGACTGGGCTAGGAACGAGGAGACCATTCCAAGGATCCATGAGTCG
>JAURNB010000159.1 GCA_030830415.1 Acidimicrobiales bacterium
TCAAGCATCGGAAATGGCCGACCAGCTTGCCGATGCACTTGCTGGTAACGATTTCCCCGACGAGCAAGCAGCACAAGAAATTGCGCAACGATTGTTTGTCACGTTACGTCCTCACGTCTGAGTCGCATGTAGCGTCAACACTCGATGATTCTCGCCGAATTAGAAATCTGGCACTCGCGGCCAATCGCTCCTACTCGGCGTGTTTCGTTGGGGCATTTGATGTTGCCCGCCGACCCAGCACCCGGTTTTGGCGGCATTTTGTTGGGTGCGGTCGTCGCACGACATTTGTTCGATGTTGACGAGGAAATGCACCCCGACATTCATCGCCTCACTCTGCAGGTAGAACGCGGTGAACGCATCGTTCAGCCTCGCTTGCGGCATCGTTTTCAGGCCGATCGCCATGGTCTTGCGATGAGCAGGCACCAACTCATTGCGGTGGAAAACTCAGCAGAGTTCGCCTTTGCCGATGGTGGTTCACCTTTGCAACAAGTGTTGGGTTCTATTTACGCTCTCGAGCGATTAGATGCAGAAACGCGACGCGCACTGGGGCCAATGATGCGCCGAGCAATGACCTGGCGTGGTCCATTCGGAGCATCGTTCATTGCGTACTTAGCCGGCAGCAATGCATCATCTATTTCGGCAATTTCAGACCCACGTGCTTGGGCTTTAGAGATTTTGAGCTTCCCACCTGGCACATTGAAGCCAAGCAAAAAAGAAGTCACCTCACGTTTTCGCGAAATGTTGCGCAACGTGCACCCCGATCATGGCGCAAGTGAACGCGATGCAAGCAGAGCCATTGCCGATCTCAGTGAAGCGCGGCGCATTTTGAGCCAACAGTCGTGAGTGCGGCAAAAGGGCTGGTGTTATTCCCCGGTGCGGGGAGCAGTGCAAGCCACTCATCACTCATTGCTCTTGAAGAAGCAATGCAGCCCTTGCCCGTTGCGCGTGTTGACTTTCCGTATCGACGCGCGGGCAAGCGTGCGCCCGATCGTGCACCAGTCTTGTTGCAGTGTGTGCGTGACGAGGTTCAGGCATTTGCCAAAGCAAGTGGCGTACGTACGTCGTCGCTCGTGATTGGTGGGCGTTCTATGGGTGGGCGGATGTGTTCAATGGCTGCTGCTGGCGACACCGGCTTAGCAAAAAAAGGAGAGCCACCGCTTTTTGGTGACCCCTTAAAAGTACGTGGGCTGGTGCTCATTTCTTACCCATTGCACCCACCAGCACACCCCGAGAGGCTGCGCATTGCACACTTGTCGCGCATTGCAGTGCCTGTGTTGTTTGTGCATGGAACCAACGACCCATTTGGTTCACCTGCGGAATTGAAAAAACATGTGAAGAAGATTCCTAGTGATGTGTCGATGCATTTCATTGAAAAAGGCCGACACGACCTCAAGGGAAAAGATGCTGAAATTGCCGAGGTTGTTCGCGAGTGGTGCCGTTCTCTGCGCTAGTTCTTGCTAACGCTCGAAACGAGCATGTGCATCTTGTGGGTTTAAATCTTCCAAGTCTTTGTTTGCGGTTTCGGGGTAGAACGCCAAAATCAAAACCGACACCACCAGTGAAATGGCAGCAAAACTGAGCATCACTGTTCCGTACGACCAGCCCGAGTCGACGAGCATGCCACCTGCAACAAGACCAATGCTTCCGCCTAATAGCGCTGCAACGGTAATGAGAAATGAAGACGTTGCGCGATTGCCGGTGGGGAAGAGTTCACCGCGATACACCGCAAGTGCGGGGTAGGCAATGGCACCCACAATCCCGCCAGCAATAGCAACCACCCACATGCCCACCGACGACAACACAAACGACAAGCTAATGAGTATTGCGCCAAGGGGAATGCACAGTGCAGCCACGCGGCGCCGGCCATTGATGTCGGCAATTTTGCCGCCAATGATGAGACCCAGTGCGGCTGGGGTAGAAGTAGACAACGTAAAGAGCGCAACCATGGTGGCCGAGTAGTCGCGCACATCTTTGAGATAGCGATTCTGAAATATTGACGCTGTGGCGACAAAAATATTGACGAGGAACGCCACCGCCCCCACCATCAAGAGTGTTCTCGGCGCGGTACTACCCGTTTTTCGGGACGTATCGCGCCGAGAACCCTTGGGTTCTTTGCGATGGGCAACAAAACGAGGTGTCTCGGTGAGTCGCCGGCGCAAACTCAGTGCCACTGCAAGCCAGATGAGTGCCAACACATAAACAAAACGCCATGCGGTAGGGCCAAGATCTGCAATGGGAAGTGCGGCAACTGCAAAGCCTGCTCCGAAACCACTCGCAAGTGCGAGCACGCTCAACCCATAGGCGCGCCCGTGCTTGGGCATCTCTTCAATCAAAATCACAAGAACAGCAACGTCGAGTGCAAGACCAACGGGGCGCGCAATGGTTTGTGTTCCCACAAGTGCAGCAAAGTTTGGTGCGAGTGCGCCGAGAGATGCGAGAACAGGCGCAATGAATGCAAGGGCAATTACAACGCGTTGTCGCCCGATGCGGTCGCCCAAAATGGCAAGTGGAATAGCTAGCACAATGCCTAAGCGAACAATTGCTGCAGCAACTCCTTGACCCGTTGTTGACACGCCAAATTCATCGGCGGCAAAGGCAACAGTTTGTGTGAAGAGTGTGTTGATGAATGCAGCCACCATCGATGCCGCAGCAAGAAGAGCGAGCACCAAGGTTTCATGCGCGGTAAAAGTTTGCGGTGGCGCCCACCAGGGGTGACGCTTTTTGTGATGACGATGTTTGATGTGACGCGAGATGAGCGGACGAAAGATCCATCCAAACCAGGGAATGTCGAGTGACCACTGTGTTTCTTCAGTGACCTCAGTGCTGGAGTCGATTGGTATTTCAACGAGCCGTTTGTATTCCACACACGGGCCTGTTTTTTGCAAAAAGACGTGGTGGGTGCTCGATGAGTCTGCCGGGTGGTCTGCGCGAATTTCTTCCACCACAGTGCTGTATGGCTCGGATATTTTGACAAATTCGGTGCTATTTCTGGCGATTTTGCGCTGAAACGAGTAGTGCCGGGCCTGTGACTTGTGGGAAAAGTTCGGCGTGCGTTCCACGGCGGGAGCATACTGAGAGAGTGAGTTCAATCGGTGCGCGTACTTTTGCTGTGTCGCCAGGTGCA
>JAURNB010000160.1 GCA_030830415.1 Acidimicrobiales bacterium
ACCATCGGTGTTGGTGATGCGACGAAAGGAAATACCTTTTTCATCGAGTTCTTTGCACGTGTCGTCGACGCTGTTCACAAGCAGAGCAAAGTGCTGCTTTTTGTCGGGAACAATGTTGGCAACTTCCATGATGTGCAGTTCATGCGCGCCCATACGAAGCCATCCGCCACGCACTGTCATTTCGGGCCGATGGAATGGCTCAAAGCCAAGACCTTGTACGTAAAAGTCGAGTGCCTCGTTGAGATCGCGAACATTGACATTGACATGGTGCAGGCCCCGTACTTCCATACCTGACACACTAAACCTTCAATTGTTATGGGTAGTACTCGGCATGGCGCTTTGCTGGTCTATTAGGGTGTGAGCAATGTCTACACACGATGAAGGTCACGGCGGAACGCGAGTTGGGTTATTGCGAGCCATGGTGCTCGGCGCCAACGACGGCATTATTTCCACGGCCTGTTTGGTTCTTGGAGTTGCTGCTGCCAATGCTTCACGTAGCGCAATTCTCACAGTGGGTCTTGCCGGCCTGGTTGCTGGCGCGGCCTCAATGGCGCTTGGCGAATACGTTTCGGTGAGCTCACAAAGAGATGCTGAAGATGCAAACATCGCTAAAGAAAAGTGGGAACTGGCCAATGTCCCCGAGCGTGAACTTGAAGAACTCACTGCAATTTATGTACACAAAGGTTTGAATCCGGAACTTGCTCGTCAGGTTGCAGAGGAACTCACTGCTGACGATGCCTTAAAAATTCATCTTGCAGAAGAACTGGGCATTTCAGAGCACTCGCGTGCGCAGCCCGTTGAGGCCATGATTGGCTCTGCGGTTGCTTTTGCTGCGGGTGCTGCTGTGCCACTCGTTGCAGTTGCCATTTCCTCAACGAGTAATCGCATCGCAGTAACCATTGCAATTGTGGTGGTTGCACTCCTCGGCCTCGGGGCAGCCGGTGCACGAGCAGGCGGAGCGCACCCGGTTCGCCCCATCATTCGTGTTGTTATTGGCGGACTCATTGCAATGGCTTTCACCATGGCAATAGGCAAGCTTTTTGGTACGTCTATCTCGTAAATTTGCGTTCGTTTTGATGTCAATTGCTTGATATTGGGGTCTGCAGAATAGGCTCATCATCTATGGACCGTTGGATTATTGACACAGACCCAGGCGTACGTTTCCCAGCATGGACCCGCGGTAACGCGGCCGACGTATTCCCCGACCCAGCTTCACCGTTTTTCGCTTCCACCTATTTGCGCGAGGGCCTTGGCCGTGCTTTGGTCGACGCCTACACCGAGATGGGCGTACTCGACTGGGAAGAAGTAGAAAACCCAGCCGACCCCACCATGTTTGGTGTGTTTGGTGGCTACGTGTACAACCCACTGTCGTACATTCGCTTGTTCGGCGCACGTATGCCAGGTGCATCGCCAGAAATTGTCGACAAAGCTTTCTTCGACGACCGTCAAATTGTGCCGCCATACAAAGCAGAGCCATGGCACGAGTCGGAAAAGCATGCTGCGAAATTAGGAGAGACGGCTGCGTGGACCCTAAGTACGCCATCGTTTCCTGAACTCGACCGCGACAAGGTAATGGCCGACAACTTGCGGGCAACGCGCCCCGACTTTGCAACGCTCGACCACAAGGCATTGCTCGACCGCGTGCGTGCGATGTTCCCTTACATCCGCCAAGCATTCGACACCGGCATGATTGCCTCCACCGTGTCGTCGGTTGGCCCAGGCGTTTTGGGTGCCGTGTGTGAAGCACTTGGTGACCCTTCGCTTACCATTCGCCTTCTCGCAGGCATTGAAGCCGACTCGTCGGTACCACCACGCGTCATGTGGAAGTTGTCGCGTCTAGCTCGTGAATCGAAAGACGTCACCGCATTGTTCGAAGCAGGTGTTCAAGGCCTGAATGATCGCTTGCGTGCAAGTGGTTCAGCTGAAGTGAAGAAGTTTGTTGTTGAATTCGACGACTTCCTCTTCAACTACGGCTCACGTGGCCCTGCTGAATGGGATGCCATTGCGCCTTCATGGGAATCAAAGCCCGACATCGCTCTTGCCGCTATCGACCGCATGCGTTTTGGTGAAGCAGCTCAAGACCCCGTGTTGCGTCACGGTGAAGCAGTTGCTGAACGTGACCGCATCGCAGCCGATATTCGTGCGAAATTGGCTGGTGACCCAGAAACTCTTGGCATGTTTGAAGCCGGCATGCAGTCGTCCACCGTATTCCTTGGTGGTCGAGAGCGTTACAAGACCAACTGCATCAAAATTGTGGGCGAAATTCGCGAAGCAATGCGTGAAGTGGGTAGGCGTCTTGTTGCCAAGGGTCAGCTTAAAGAAGTTGAGCACGTGTTCATGGTGCTCGCTTCTGAATTCGATGAGTTCCAAGTACAACCAGAAAAGTTCACCGATATTTTTGCGGCACGTGCTGTAGAGCATCGTTCGCTCTTCGATGTTGAGCCACCGTTCGCAGTAGATGGCGTGTGCCCGCCTATTAGCACGTGGGCAAAGCGCGTGAACTCCACTGCCACACGTGCAGAAAAAGGCGAAGTGCTTGTTGGTGTTGCCGGTTCTGGTGGTGTTGCCACTGGCCGGGCACGAGTCATTCTCGACCCAGGTGCGCTTGACGATTTCGACCCAGGCGACGTGCTTATTGCACCTCAAACCGACCCATCGTGGGCTCCGCTATTCATTACGGCTTCAGCTGTTGTGGTGAATGTTGGTGCACTTGGTAGTCACGCAATGATCGTGTCGCGTGAACTTGGCATTCCTTGCGTTGTGTCGGTTGCCGATGCAACAGTGCGCATTGCCGACGGCGCAATGGTTACTGTCGACGGCAATAACGGAACTGTCACCGTTCTCTAGGTGGCACCTTTTCACTTCAGCATGTTTCTTCCCCGGCTCATTGAGCAGGGAAGTACACAACCATATGAACGAATGTTCCGAGCAGCAGAAATGGCCGACACGCTGGGGATGCATGCTGGCTATATCGGCCATCATTCATTTACCAGCGAAACTCCCGATGCCTCTGCTCCCTTCGTGGTGATGGGTGCACTTGCTGCTCGTACTGAAAAGCTTCGTTTAGGAACGGGCATTTACTTGGCCGCTTTGCATCACCCCGTCAATGTGATTGAACAAGTATCACAACTCGACCAAGTATCGGGTGGGCGAGCCATTTTGGGCGTAGGTGTTGGGTATCGCCCCTATGAGTATGAAGGGTACAACGTCGACTTTCATAGTCGCGGTCGACG
>JAURNB010000161.1 GCA_030830415.1 Acidimicrobiales bacterium
AAACCCCGACCACTCTTCTGGGTCGAGTCCACCTGCGCGCAAGACATCGGGGTGCACCATGCCGCAACCGCCCAGCTCAATCCACGAGCCATTTGCACGACGAATATCGAATTCGGCACTTGGTTCGGTGAAAGGAAAATACGATGGGCGAAGTCGACTTGTGAAGTCATCGCCAAAGAATGCTTTGGTGAACGCCTCGATCGTGCCGGCAAGATCTTTAAAGGTGATGTTTCGATCGATGACAAGGCCTTCAATTTGATGAAACACCGGCATATGGGTTGCATCGGGAGTATCTCGACGAAATACACGACCCGGCATGATTGCATAAATGGGCGGTGGCCAATTTTGCATGACACGAATTTGAACGGGAGACGTATGCGTACGCAACACAACACTGCCGGGCTCTTCGCTTTCAACGAACAAGGTGTCCCACATGCTGCGTGCTGGGTGCGACTTCGGCATATTTAAAGCCTCGAAGTTATAGAAATCACTTTCTACCTCTGGGCCTTCAGCTACTTGGAACCCCAACCCAATAAAAACATCTTCGAGCCGTTGAGTTGCTTGGGTAACAAGATGCAATCGCCCACGGGTGGTTCCCGCAACGAGGTGCTCGGTGATGTCGATCTGCTCACGCAACAATTGTGCGGCCATCTCTGTTGCTTCACATTCTGATTTCTTTGCAGCGAGCGCTGCGTCGACACTTGTTTGAGCAGCATGTAACGCTTGGCCGGCAGATTTACGCTCTTCGCTATCGGCAATGCTCCCCATTGACGACTTCAACTGGCTGAGAGCTGATTTCTTACCCACCAAACCGGGAGTCGCCTGAGCAACTTCTTCCGACGAAGTGAGAGCAGCAATGGTTTTCAGCGAAGCGTCGACAACCGCGGCAATTTGCTCAACAAAGGGCACAGGAGAAGTCATAGACAACGACGTTAGTGGTCTCAGACACCAGAAGCGTGGTGTTTTCGCTGCCGTGCGACTTCAAAACATAAAACGGTCGTGGCCATCGCCACATTGAGACTCTCGACTGGGCCGTGATGAGGAATAGTGATCCACTGCGAGATGGGTTGGTCGAGTGCAATTCCTGCAGCTTCATTACCCATGACCAGTGCGATACCCGAGCTCAACACCACTTCGTCGTATGCGAGCGGACTGAGTTTCTCATGGGAGGTTGTGCCCAAGAGTGGCCACTTCATTTCCGCCAATTGAGACAAAGAAACCGATGAAAAGACCACGCTCGAGAAGATTGCTCCAGCAGCAGCCCGCACTACTTTTGGTGAATACGGGTCGACGGTGCCAGGGGTAAGAACGACGGCACTTGCACCTGCAGCAACTGCGCTGCGGATCATGGTGCCAAGGTTTCCGGGGTCGGCTACTCGATCGGCAACAAGGATCCACTGCGCTTGGGAAGAATGCATTGGCGACATTGCCACCAAGGCGGAAAGGTCTGGTGTCTGCATCGCAAATACCCCAAGCACCTTTTGCGGAGTCACGGTTGTAGAAACTCGCTCCAGCGTGTTTTGGCTCATGAAATGCACTTCACCGGGAGCCACACAAGGAGACGCTCCTTCGCAGACGAACTGCTCAATGAGTTCGAGTCCAGCGTTGAGAGCGGCCTGCACCAAAGTGGGCCCTTCAACAACGAAGCACCCCGATTCGTAGCGTTCCTTTCGCTCAGAGAGCAATTGGCGCAGCCGACGAACTGGGGTGCTCGTAAAACTTACAAGGGGCTGATTCAGCCGAGTGCTGCCTTTGCGGCTTGCACCAAACGGCCAAAGGAGTCGATGTCGTGAACAGCCATGTCGGCCAAGATCTTGCGATCGACTTCGATGTTTGCAGCATTGAGACCAGCGATGAACTGGCTGTAGCTCATGTCGTAGATACGGCAGCCAGCATTGATGCGCTGGATCCAGAGGCGACGAAATTCGCCTTTCTTTGCACGGCGGTCACGAAAGGCGTACTGCCCAGACTTCATTACCTGCTCATTGGCAGCACGAGCTGAACGGCTCTTGTTACCGTAATAACCTTTTGCACGCTCGAGAGTCTGCTTGCGACTCTTACGAGCATTAACGGCGCGTTTTACGCGGGCCATAGTGGTTCTCCTTTAACTTTCTTTAAACAACTTGTTGACAACGGTGGATGATTATCTTTCGGCGAGGAGGCGCTTAATGCGCTTCACATCACCTGAGTGCACATCGACTGTTCCGGCTAATGAGCGTGTGCGCTTGGATGACTTTTTCTCAAACAAGTGCTGACGCATGGCTTGCTGACGACGCAACTTGCCTGTACCTGTTTTACGAAAGCGCTTTGACGCTGTCTTGCTAGTTTTCATTTTCGGCATGTACTTCTCCTGACTCGGTAACACTTACTTCAACTTCTGGTGTCGCTGCCGCTGGTACGGGTACCGCTTCGGCAACTACTTTTGGCTTCTCTGAAGGTTTGACAGCAGGTTTTTCATCTGCCTTTTTCACTACTTTTTTGTCTGAAGACAACACCATGGTCATATTTCGTCCTTCGAGTCGGGCTTGGGTCTCTACGCGGACTCCCTCGCCTAACTGTTCAATGACATTGTCGAGTAGTCGGGACCCCAACTCAGGGTGAGCCATTTCGCGGCCCCTGAATTGCAAAGTGACTTTCACCTTGTGTCCGTCTTCCAAAAAGTCATGCATGTGACGCACCTTGGTGTCGAAGTCGCCCTTACCAATTTTCGGGCGAAGCTTCACTTCCTTGATGGTGACCTGCGTGGTCTTTTTTCTCGACTCTTTTGCCTTTTGTGCTTCTTCGTAGCGGAACTTTCCGTAGTCCATAATGCGACACACGGGCGGTGTTGCAAGCGGTGCAACCTCAACTAAGTCGAGGTCGGACTGCTTGGCAAGTTCGAGGGCTTCTGGAAGGGTTTTGATACCCAACTGGCTGCCTTGTGCGTCGATGAGACGTACTTCTCGTGCCCGAATGCGATCGTTGTACCGTGGTTCGTTCGTCGCCGTAGCTATGGCCGTTCACTCCTGTGCAAGTGGCTCTCCCTTTCGATTGCCCAATAAACCTGGATAACCGTTACAAGGGGCACGCGAGGTCGCGCAGCACGCAGCACGTGCAACGGGACCCAGACGCACTCCCGCTAACGGGGTGGCTGGGTGGGGCGAGCCCACTTTTGCCGATGTATTGCTGGAAAGACTACCGCCAAAATGCTGCCTTCAACCGCTTTTGCCATGTACCGTCACCACCGTGAATATGCCCAACAACAGCACCACCCCCCAGGAATCCGAAATTGACATCTCAGAAGCAGCCGAAGCCTTAGCCGAAACCCGCCAGCGCTTAGCCGAGATTCCTGCCGAGGTCGTTGTGGTGAACCATGTGATGGGCCTGTATGAACTAGCCGCCATTCACCTCTCTGCTCAGCCGCCTCGCCTTTTTGAGGCCGCCCTCGCAATTGATGCCGTGGCGTGTTTAGTGGAGGGTCTTGAAGGTCGCCTCGGTGACGAGGAAGCGACTTTGAAGTTGGCGCTTGACAATATTCGTATTGCCTTTGTGCAAATTAAAGACGCAATGTTGAAAGAAGAAGAGGAAACGGCCTAGTCGTTTTTCTGAATATTCCATGCTTCTGATTTTGCGAAGCGCATGACAATTTCGAAAAGCACCTTTTGGCCCACTGTGATCTCGCGTGATCCATCGGCAATAGCGATGCAGTGAAAGAGATAGCGATCGCCGCTGACAGAGTCGATATACCCAAGACCCGCCGGCGAATCGAACTCGACAACGATGCCAGAGAGCACGCCATCAACAAAAGGGGCATCGGTTGCGGCAAATGTTCCCATTGATTAATGAATGATTTTAGAAATGGGAATTTCAAGAATGTCGCTGGCACCTGCATCTTTGAGAGCAGGGATGACGGTATTGATGGTGCGCTTTTGCACTACCGACTCAATGGCGTAATCGCCCGAAGCCAAACGGCTCACCGTTGGCGACTTGGCTGATGGCAACACCTTCAACACTTTTTCAAAATTTGCTTCGCTGACGTTGAGTTTCACAAGCACTTGCCCACGAGCTTCTAATGTTCCGATGAGCAAAGTGTGGAGTTGTTCCATTGCATGACGCTTTTCTGGATTTGCCCACGAAGCCGGGTGTGCAATGAGTTCTGTGTAGCTGGTGAGAATGGT
>JAURNB010000020.1 GCA_030830415.1 Acidimicrobiales bacterium
TGAGCACCGAGGAATGGGACCGCGTGATGCGGGTCAACCTTGATGGTGCATTTTTTACTGCCCAAGAAGCGGTCCGTCACATGGTTCCTCATGGTGGTGGTTCCATTGTGTTCACCACATCGGGGTCTGCTTTTTACGGACAACAAAAAGGGCAGCACTATGGAGCATCGAAAGCCGGGCTTGTAGCCATGTCGAAAGCTATTGCAGTTGAACATGCGCGCCATGGCATTCGTAGTAACGCAATTTTGCCGGGATGGATTGAAAGTGAAATGACCGCACCTTCATTTGCGTGGGACAAGTTTGTCAACAACGTTCTTCCGCGTGTACCGATGCGGCGCTGGGGATCGCCGAGTGATTTTGCAGGACTCGCCGTGTACTTGGCGAGTGACTTGAGCAAATATCACACTGGCGATGTCATCACCATTGATGGTGGTTATCACTCATTTTGAGTTGTAATTAACTCGTCAACAGTTGTGCTTCGTATTTTGCATCGAGGCGGCGATGGTTCCATTTGTGCAAACCGGTGCCAATGAGAAAACCAACTGCCAATGTGAGTTGGCCACCCACGCCGTCAATCCAGAAGTGGTTTGCCGTGACGATGATGCACAAGAGGGTGAACGCCGGATACAACAGCACGAGCGCTCGAATCCAACGCCGTCGCGCAAGTGGCCACATAGCAAATGCACACCAACTTGCCCAGCCAATGTGCAAGCTCGGCATTGCTGCGTATTGGTTCGAGATCTTTGCGCCAGCACCTGAGCTGAAGTCCCATGGGCCACCGTAAACATCGAGCGTGTCAACAAACCCAAAATTTGTTTTGCCTTCGTCGAGCCCACGTTCGTCAACCTGTATGCATGCGGCGCCGTGACCTTGTGGCGGACATGGCTCATCAAGAAGGCGAGGCGGCATGAGTGGGAAAAGTGAGAAACCAATAATCGCAAGAGCGGTCGTGGCTGCCAAAGTATTTCGCCACTGAGGAAATACATCTGGTCTTTTTTTGTACAGCAAAACAAAAACAGTAATGGTGACAACGAAATGCGCTGTTCCGTAGTAGGTATTCAGAAGTTGAATAAACCATCGATGCGCCAAGAAAAACTCTTGAACCGATTCTTCGTGGTACAGGCCAATCCAACGTTCAAAACGGATGACGCGAACGGCATTGCGAAAAGCCTGAACGGGGATGTCGACTCCGTTGATGCGGTCTGAGCCAAATTGATTTCGGGTCCAGGTGTAGACGGCGTAGAACGCGACAAATATTGCGGCCTCTTTCCACCACAGCGTCCTATGCGTGCGGGCTGGCGCTGCGTCCCCCAAATCATTTGCCACGAAGGAGAGGTTAGAGGCTCAGGCAAGTAACGTGAAGTGTTATGAGCACACTGAGCGAGCTTGTCGGCAAAGAAACCATCGAAAAGGTGCTGGCTAAGGGCCGCAGTACCGGAGCGGGGTTCTCCGAGATCTTCATAGAAGACAAAAGATCCACGTCTGCGGGCCTCGACGATGGTCGCATTGAGCAAGTCACCACAGGTCGCGACCGCGGAGCTGGTATTCGGGTCGTGCATGGCGAAACAACGGGTTTTGCTCACACTGCCGATCTGTCTGAAGCCGGTCTGCTGCAAGCCGCCGAGGCGGCAGCGGTTGCCGCCAAACAGGGCTCTGGTGGTGTGGTCACCGTTGCTTTGGGTGGCATCGATACACACCAAGTGAACGACGTGCAGATCTTGCCGAATGAAGTTCCTAAGACACGCAAGGTGGAGTTGCTGGAACGGGCAAATGAAGCAGCGCGCAGCATCGATAAAGCAGTGGTGCAAGTGTCGGCAGGGTATGGCGACAGTGTGCGTCGCATTTTGGTGGCAAACAGTGAAGGTGTCTTTGCCGCCGACGACCAAGTGCGCACTCTTTTTCGTGTGAGTGTTGTTGCCTCTGGCGATGGGGGAATGCAAACTGGTTACGACTCCATGGGTCGCACCATTGGGTTTGAACTCTTCGATCTTTATGACGTAGAAGAACTTGCAGCCGGCGCAGCGCGTCAGGCAGTTACCAAGTTGAAAGCGCGTCCTGCTCCGTCGGGTGCGTTGCCAGTTGTTATTAAACGAGGCAGCGGTGGAGTGCTCTTTCACGAAGCCTGTGGCCATGGGTTGGAAGCCGACCTTGTAGGTAAAGGTGCAAGTGTGTACCGCGGCAAAGTAGGCGAGATGGTGGCATCGTCGCTCGTTACTCTCATTGACGACGGCACCATGAGCGGTGAATGGGGCGCAATAGGCATTGACGACGAAGGTCATCACAGCCAGAAAAACACACTCATCGAAAACGGCGTGCTCACCGATTACATGTGGGACTACCTTCGCGCACGAAAAGAAAATCATCGACAAAGCGGCAACGGTCGACGCCAAAGTTATATGCACCTGCCGATGGTGCGAATGACCAACACCTTTGTTATCAACGGCACATCGGAGCCAGACGACATTGTGAAAGCAACAAAGAATGGTGTGTATGTTGCCAAACTCGGCGGTGGAAGTGTGAACACTGCAAGTGGCGACTTCGTATTTGGCATGACAGAGGCATACCTTATTGAAAATGGTGAAATCACCGAGCCGTTGCGCAAGGGAAACCTTATTGGCAATGGTCCGCAAGTACTACGCGATATCGACTTGCTCGGTAACGACTTCGCGATGGGCAACCCTGGCACGTGTGGAAAAGACGGTCAAGGAGTGCCTGTTGGCGATGGTCAGCCCACCTTGCGCGTGAAGTCACTCACCATCGGAGGAACCGCAGCATGAGCTCGGGAAACGCACTGCAAGATCTTGCCGATCGTATTGTTGCCCAAGCAAAGCCCGGTGAACAGGTTGAGGCATATGTTTCTCGAGGTGGCGAAACATCCATCCGCATTTATGAAGGCGAAGTGGAACATTTTGTTTCAGCGCAGTCAGAAAGTGTGGGCATTCGCGTTATCAAAGATGGCCGCACTGGCTATGCATATGCAGGAACTCTCGATGAGTCGGTACTAAGCGAAGTATTTGCTGAAGCGCGCGACAACGTTCAATTTGGTTCTGTCGATGAGTGGGCTGGTCTGGCAGAGCCAGATGGTGTTGCAAAAGTTCCGCAGGAATTGTGGAATGAAGAACTTGCGCATTTTCCTACTGCAGAGAAAATTGCCATTGCAAAAGAGCTTGAAAAACTTACCTTGGCTACCGATTCTCGTATTCGTATTGACGATGCAAACTACGACGATGCATATGGTGAAACCGCCTTTGCCACCACAAGTGGTATTCGGGCCCACGGGCGTGAAAACGGTTGTTACGTTTCTGTTGGCACTCTTGCCGACGATGGCGATGAAACACAAACAGGTTTTGGTTTTTCGGTAGGTCGTACTCCAACGGAATTCAACCTAGGGCGGGCAGCACGCGAAGCAGCCGATCGCGCAACGCGCCTGTTAGGAGCAACCAAGCCACAATCAAAACGCACAACGATTGTTCTCGACCCTTATGTCACCGCACAGTTCTTGCGCGTGTTGTCGGGAAGCTTCAGTGGTGAGAATGTGCAAAAAGGGCGTAGCTTTTTTGCTGAACGTTTAGGCGAGTCAGTAGCAAACCCACTCGTTACTCTCATCGACGACCCAACAAATCCGCTCGCCTATAGCGCAACCGACATCGACGGTGAAGGCTTGGCTGCACGGCGAAATGTGCTCATTGAAAATGGCGTGTTGAAGCAGTTCCTGCATTCTTCATACAGCGCACGTCGTGGCCAAACACGCAGCACGGGCAGCGCAGTGCGTACAGGTGGAACACCTGGAGTGAGCTGTTTAGCAATGCAACTCGTTCCTGGCACTGGCACTCAAGAAGAACTCATTGCTCAGGTGAGCGATGGAGTGCTCATTCAAATGGTGCAAGGCTTGCATTCAGGTGTGAACCCCATTTCCGGAGACTTTTCCACTGGTGCATCTGGCTTACTCATCACTAATGGTCAAGTAGGTGCACCCATTCGCGAGTTCACCATTGCTTCAACATTGCAGCGCATGTTGCAAGACGTTGTTGCAATAGGTGGCGATGTCGACTGGTTGCCGATGTCGGCTAATGGCATGTCGCTTGTTATTAACGATGTCACCATGAGTGGGGCTTAGGCAGTTACGTTCTCACGGAACAATGTTCAACACAATGAGTGTTGCGGTAAGTGCAAATAATGCAGAAATTCCCTGAGGCGATTTGGGGTGCTGTGCAATAAAGCTGCGCAAGTTACTGAGAAGAGTCATATCTCTATGTGTGCATTGTGACCCTGGTGGTGCCACACCTTTTTTGCGCTATGCAGAAGTGGAAGGCGCAGGTGCTGCCGCAGGGGCAGGAGCGGGAGCTGAAGCTGCTGACGATTCGCTTGAAGAGGAACTTGAGCTAGGTCCTGGAGGGGTAGTTGCAGAACTTCCGCCTTTGGAGTCGGTCTTGTAGAAACCGCCGCCTTTAAAGGTGATGCCCACTGGTTGAAAGACTTTTTTCACTGGGCGCATTTTGCCATCGCTTGGGTGAGCAACTTCAGTGAGGGCGTCGTCGGTGAAGGCCTGCTGAACTTCAATGGTTTCACCAGAGTCAACGAATTTGTAGACGTAGGTTGGCATAAGGGCTCCTGCAGGTAGAAAACAA
>JAURNB010000162.1 GCA_030830415.1 Acidimicrobiales bacterium
GACAACAGCGTGTTGACCCGTGGGTACCCCTGCTTGGCAATTTCAATGACTTCAGGGGGTGGTGGGGTGACAAATGAATTGCTTTGCGCAAGTGACGAAAACATTTCTGGGTTGCGCACTACCGACAACACATCTTCGTAGCGCGACACTGCCCAGAAGCCCAATGGGGTTTGGTGCACGGGTGCTTCTTCGCGCACGCGCTCGTAATACGGGTATGGGCACTCGAGAACTTCGGGCGACACCATGTTTACTTTTGTAATGTCTGTTGCATCGATGGAATTGCTCATTGCTATTTCTCCCCTGTTCGATAATCACCAAATGAACTGTCTCGCGCATCGAGAGCCTGCGTGACTCCCCCTGCAAATTTTGCGAAATATTCTTTACTTGCTCGTTGATGGAAACCCAGAGCATTGATGTCGGCAGTTGCGCGCATGCCATCGCGCATCCCCATGGCCTCCATTGCACGGTGCACTACTCGCTTATTCAGAGCCTGCAGGTCGGCTGGAACCTTTGCCACCCGCTCGGCAATTGCGAGTACCTCTGCATCGAGCTTGTCGGCAGGAAATGCCCTGTTCGCAAAACCAGATGCAACAGCTTCGTCACCGGTCATGGAGTCACCAGTAAGCATTGCTTCCATTGCGCGACGCATGCCGAGCATCCATGCATGCCAGGCCATATCGGGTGACGACATGGAACGCACTGGCGGGTACCCCACTTGCGCATCGTGAGCAACATAAACAAGATCGCATGCAGTGGCGAGTTCAGTGCCACCCGCCAAACAAAAGCCGTGCACCTGGGCGATGATGGGTGTTGCCATATCCATCATTTCAAACCAACCCGTGAGCACATGCCGTGCCCATGCGCCATCGGCTGTACTAATAGGCCATGGTGGCGTTTCCGATTTGTCTTGTGCAAGGTCGTAGCCAGCAGAAAAGCTTGGGCCTGCTCCACGAATGATGATGACGTTGATTGCAGGGTCTGCATCGGCTTCGCGCAGCAATTCAAACAGTTGTGCACGCAACGCATACGAGAGTGCATTGCGCTTTGTTGGCCTATTGAGCGTTAATCGCCGCACATGAGGCGCAGGTGTTTCACTGAGGACAAGTTTTTCGACTTCACTAGTTTGAGTAGTCATTGTTCCCCCATTTGTGATGCCCCCGCATCAGCCAATTGTGCGGCCACTTTCCCAATAAGGAGCACGCAGTGTGCGCTTATTGATTTTGCCCATGGCATTGCGACCCACTGTAGAAACAATTTCTACAGTGCGCGGGCACTTGTAACCAGCAAGGTGTTCGCGGCACAAAGCAATGAGTTCCTCAGGTGTGGGCGCATTGTTCATGTCTTGCGGAACAACAAGCGCCTTCACTGCTTCACCCATGTCTTTGTCGGGCACGCCAATAACGGCAACGTCGGCAACTTGTGGATGCTCGATGAGAACTTTTTCTGCTTCAGCTGGGTAGATGTTGACGCCACCCGAAACGATCATGTCGCTGAAACGGTCGGTGATGTACACAAAGCCATCGGTGGTGACGTAACCAATTTCTCCGAGTGTGAAAACGCCTGGGCGCAAGTGAGCCTTGGCAGATTTTTCGGGGTCATTTGGGTACACCACACCACGACCAGTGGAGTCTTCGAAAAAGAGACGACCCTCGGTGCCAGCAGGCAACTCATTTCCGTCGTCGTCGACAACTACACAACGCGTAAATGGCGGAATCACACGACCCACTGAACCTTGATGTGTGAGCCAGTCTTCACTTGCAATAGAACAAACGGTTCCTACTTCGGTTGCGCCATAAGCATCGACAAAAACCGGGCCAAACCATTCGATCATCTGCTGCTTCACATCGATGGGGCAAGCCGAACCGGTGTGCGACATGATTTTGACGCTTGAGACGTCGTATTTTTTACGTACGTCGAGAGGAAGGTCGAGCAAACGCTTGAAGTGCGTTGGCACCATGACGCTGCTGGCAACTTTGTAGGTTTCAATGTTTTGCAACACGCGCTCTGGGTCGAACTTTTCCATGATGACAACAGGAGTACCCGCTGCAAGCACACGCACACCCGACAGCGGACCTGTGTGATACATCGGGCCCACAACGATGTGTGCACCCAACAAAGCAAAACGGTTTTGCTGCAAGGCGGCAATGTGCTCGTCGATATTTTTGCCACCAGCAAACATGGTGGGCGGAAGTTCTACACCCTTTGGTACGCCGGTGGTGCCGCTGGTGTACATGAGGTTCGGACGTGGTGGCACATTGCTCGATGGCTCGTCTTCAGATGCGTTGGCAATGAATTGGTCGAGGGTAACCACCCCTGCGCCCACTGCACCCTGCGGACGCCAGACCACAATGGGGATGGCCTTATCCAAGAGCGCAACAGCATTGATTGCACGCTCGAGGTTTTCAGGACCCGTGAAGAACAAACGTGTGTCGGAATCTTTCAAGATGTAGGCAACTTCATCGGCATTCAAGTGAAAGTTCACCGGAACACTTGAACCGCCAGCATGCAAGGTGCACAAATGTGCAAGAGCAGTTTCAACACTGTTTTCTGCAAAGACCGCAACACGACGGCTAGGGCCAAGGTCGCTTGCATTGATTGCATTGACAATTTTATTGACCAAGGTATTGAGTTGTGGCCAAGTGAGCGCAGTACGCCCATCGCGCACACCCACATCTGTTGGATGAGACGCCGCAAACTCACGCAGCACAACTGCCATGACTATTTACCCTTTGA
>JAURNB010000163.1 GCA_030830415.1 Acidimicrobiales bacterium
ACCACAATGACCGAGACCCATGACGCAGAAGTAATCGTCGAAGCTCTCTCGGTAATCGACAAGGCTCTCGCCGAGATGTTGCGACGTGAATTGGTTTCTAGCGGCGAAGTAGCCGATCTGTTGCTCGACGTGCGTTCGCTGCTCACAGCGAAGCCCGTTGTTGCTGCAGCCGCTAGCGCTGAATAAAATTATTAAACAAGCACCTACATCGGTATTGATGTGTGCTTGAACTCATTGAGTATTGGCCACTCCAAGTTGTCAACGATGCGGTTCACCGTATCGATGGCCAGTGCAGTGTTGCCTAAGGCTGGTTCGAGTAATCGCACAAACACTGCCGCCTTACCCTGAATAAATGTGGGCACGCCCCACACTTCATGTGAGCGCACGTATTGCATATGTTCTTCAGCAATCAGGCGCAATGGCTCGCCGCTTTCCACTTTGGCAAATATGTCGTCGCTATTGAAGCCAGCGTTGGTAAGCAACGAAGCAAGTTCTTCACGTTTGTTTAAGTTGCCGGCGCGAGTGTGGCGAAACTCAAAAGTATCAAGGTGAAACTGCCAGAACTTTTCCGCATCGGTATCGCGTGCGGCCATTCCCACTTGAAGGGCAAGGAGCCCTGAGTCGCGTTCCGGTGTTTCCCAAATTGGGGGAAAGCCTGGCTCTACATGTGATTGCCCTAAGCAAAAGGGGAGAAAGGTGACATCCCACGGGGCGCCGGCTTGCAGTCCGGTGACTACATGGTTGTGGGCGATGCGGCCATAGGGGCAGCGGTAGTCCCAGGTGATGGCAAATGAGCGACGTTCGGAAGTGTTTGGCACTTTTTTAAACTACAACGGCAATGGCAAAAATGCCGAGGGCAGTGCCCACAATTGCGCCACCAAGAATGTCAGACAAGTGATGCAAGCGCACCATGACGCGGCTAAGGGCAACACAGATGCCGATGCCAAACCACAAGATGGCCCAACCCGCGGGGCTCCATGCGCACAAAATGGTTGCAGCGAAAAACGCCGAAGAAGCGTGCCCGCTCGGGAACGATGAAGTGAGCGGTGTGCGCACATTGAAGCGTTCATCGCCACCCGTGGTGGGGCGTGAGCGTTTAAAGAGTCGCTTCACGCCTTGGTTTACAATGAGGCTCTCTGCACCAAGTAATAGTGACATGGCAAGTGCTTGACCCGCGCGGTGCCCGCTGCCAATGGCACGCACCCACACAATGGCGTGCCAAATGATGCTGAATTCACCAATGCGGCTGAGAAGCGAGAAAAACGCTTGTACTACACGTTGGTGACGCACGGGTTCAAGAAAGGCATCGAACTTCTCGTCATATTTGGTAGCGGCGTTTGGCACTTGCATAGCGATGCGTACCACCGTAGAGGCTGAGCACGCCATTCGGTGGATTCTCACAAGTGCCGTCCCTCAATTTGGGTCGGGGAGGGATCTTTAGTTATCGGGAGTGCAACCTGTTTTGGCAGCAAATTCACTGGAGCGATTTGTTGACCAAATGGCACATAAAGATTCTTTGCTGATTTTGCTGCTGACCTCACCTGGTGACAACGAAGAATATTGATTGAAGTTGCCAATTTCTTTCCACGTACCCTTCACCCAGCGAGCGATGGTGATGCTTTCGCAATTCTCACAAGTTTGTGCGTATTCCTTCGTCGTAAATGACGCCCACTCGGTATCGCATACAAAGAATCCGAGTGGCTCCCCAACGGACTCTGCAAGGGATTCTTCAGTTCCAGCACAGTTGCTTACTGGAAGGGCAATAGTGCTCGTTGTGGTTGTTGTGAGCTCTGTTGTGGTTGTTGTGAGTTCCGTTGTATCTGAGGCGCTGATGCTTGTTTCAGGTGCAGATGTGGTTGCGGTGGCTTCACTGCTGTCACTTGATGAACAGCTGGCAAGAAGACCTAGTGAAAGAAGTGCGACGATGCTCAGAGAGCGGGCTTTGGTGAAAGTCATGTGGTGAAACTACTTGGTTATAGCCTTCGCTTATGACGACTCTTCTTCAAGGACGCCATTCGGCAAACGTAGGGGCCGATGGCAAGGTTCTCTTTCTTATTGGTATGCGATTCAACCAGTTGTGGAAACCATGGAAGTGGTTTCCCGTTTTTGTTGCAATGCCGCGCATGCTGATTGAGCTGCAAAAGAACCGAGAGTTGGGTTTGGTGGGCAAGCCGCGCACCTATTTGTCGGGTCGCACTGTTTTGGTGTGGCAGTACTGGGAGTCATTCGAGAAACTTGCTGCGTATTCGCGTTCTCACGAGAGTGCACATTTACCTGCATGGCGTCGTTTCAACGCCAAGGTTCGCAATAACGGTTCAGTAGGCATTTTCCATGAAACGATTTTGCTCTCTGATGCAACGGTTGAAACCGTGTATGGCAACATGCCACTCTTTGGCTTGGCTGCAGTCACAGGTGCAGTGCCCGCTATACAGCGGGGGCAAAGCGCAAAGTCTCGTTTGGGTGAAAACGACACTCAGCCGCCCGCTGTAGAGCCGTACTGATTTTTCTTTGAGCGCACGATATTTCGCGCAATTTGTTCCTACCCTAGTGTGAGTTAGTGCAAAAAAATACGATCTGGGTATTTGGCGATCAGTTAAATCGCCGTATCGGTGCTCTTCGTGAGGCCACACCGAGTACGCATCGTGTGCTCCTTATTGAGTCTGAGCAAAAAATTGCATCGCGCAAATGGCATGTGCAGCGTGCTCATTTCATTATCGCTTCAATGCGGAGGTTCGCAAAGGAACTGACCAATGAAGGCTTTGAGGTGGACTATCGGTTTGCCAAGACAATGCGCAGTGGCCTTGAAGCACACATCGCCGACTTCCAGCCCGGTGAAGTGGTGGCGACGGAACCCAATAGTTACTCGGCACGTGAGATGTTGAAGAACATGCCAGTGCGTCGTGAAAAGTCCGATCAGTTTTTGTGTCACCCCGACGCATATCGCGAATTTATGGGTGCACGCAAGACCGTAAAAATGGAAGACTTCTATCGCTGGCAACGCAAACGGCTATCGGTGTTGATGGATGGCGATGCGCCAGTGACGGGGCGTTGGAACTTTGATGAAGACAATCGCCAGCCACCGCCAAAGACCGACCACAACAGATGGCCTGAGCCCGAGAGTGTTCCGCTCGATGAACTCGACCAGCAAGTACTTGCCGACGTTGCGCCCTATACGTGGGGTGCACTGCCCACGGGTTTGTGGGCTACAAGCCGCTCGGGCGCACTGCTTCGTTTGAAGAAGTTTGTAACTGAAGTTCTGCCCATGTTTGGCGAGCATGAAGATGCAATGTTGAAGTCGAATTGGCACCTCGCACATTCACTGTTGTCTCCGTATCTCAATAATGGGCTCCTTCTTCCTGGAGAAGTGGTGGATACAGTTGTCGCTGAATTTGAAAAAGGGAATGTGCCCATTAATAGTGCAGAAGGTTTTCTGCGCCAAGTCATTGGGTGGCGTGAATACATCTGGAATTGCTATTGGCAGTGGATGCCCGATTACGCCCAGATGAATGCGCTGTCTGCTGAAATACCGTTGCCGAAGTTGTTTACCGCTCCAGACAAGACTCACATGTCCTGCATGAAGTCGGTGCTAGAAGGCGTGTACGAGCACTCATATGCGCATCACATCGAGCGGTTGATGGTGTTAGGTAACTTCTCACTTATTGCAGGAATTAACCCGCAGGAACTCACGCGGTGGATGTGGAACAGTTTTGTTGATGCAGCGGAGTGGGTCATGGTTCCCAATGTTGTTGGAATGTCGCAATATGCCGATGGGGGAATGCTGGCAACAAAGCCCTATGCAAGTGGTGGCGCCTACATCGATCGTATGAGCAACCATTGCAAGGGGTGTTCATACGACCGTAAGAAACGGGTGGGCAGCGATGCATGCCCGTTTACCGTGTTGTATTGGGATTTCTTTTTGCGGCATGAAGAAAAGTTTGTAAAGAATCCACGTGTTGCTCGCCAAGTGCGTGCTGGTCAACAATTGGCAGACCGGGAAGAAGTTCAAACGACTGCAGTCAATATGTTGCAGCGATTACAAAGCGGTGAACTGTGACAATGAGAAACGCCGATTCCTCTGAGTGGGTAGAGTCAGTTTGTGAATCACGAGAATTTTGACGTAAAACGAATTCCCGTCAAAGTTCAATTGGGGGGTCCACGGCTTTTTTCGTTTGCAGCTTGGAATATTGCCGGTGTCGTGGCTCAAATCGCTCTGTTAACTGAAATGTTGAGGGCAGATAGTGAAGTAGCACTCCAATTGTTTGCAGGCGGCGTTCTCGCTTATGCACTCCTTGCACTGTGGTGGGGCATCATTTGGTTTGCAAGGAAAAACAGGCATTCAGAATTGCCGGTGTCACTACCTGTGGCAATGGCAGTAATGCTTTCACTCGTCACGCTCTACTTCGTTGCCTTGGCAATTTATTGCGATGCAATGAACATAACGACTGAGGGTTTCACCTATCAGAACATTCCTTTGAGTGTTTTCCTCGGCACGGGTTGGTTTGCATCTCTTATCGTTTTCCTTGACATCCGTGATCGAGTAGCTGAGCAACTCATGGATCAGGTGCAACTGGAAGCAAATCAAGACTATGTTTCGAAGGAAGCGGCAAAATTGCTGAGTGATTTGCCGCTCAACATTTTGGAACGAATGCAATCAGATCTGCGTGAAGGTCGCGTGAAGGTTGACGAAATACGAGAAGATTTCACCGATGCACATTCTGTTAAGGCTGCTCAAGCTGGCGGAATACTCCGTGAAATTGCAGAGCAAAATGTCCGCACGCTCAGTCATGAAATTCATCTCAATTTGGATGTTCAAAAAGACGTGTTGCGGTGGAAATCAATTTTCTCCAACACCCTGAAAAAAGAGAAGTTTCACCCATTCGGGGTGTCGCTCCTCGTCTTCGTCAGTACCTTTGCAGCCGAAGTTCGCGCATTTGGAGTTGCGCGGGGGCTCTCGTTGCTTATTGCAGGGCTGGTGGTACTTATCGCTATCGCACTCGCTGCAAATAGATTGATGCTGCAAGCGCCGCGGCTGAGGTACGTCACCATTGGAGCGGCATTCTTGCTGATGCAGGTGAATACGTTGATAACGAATGACATAAGAAACTCATGGGTCCCTGGTTACATCAGTCCGGCGTATTTCGTTTTGCAAATCGTTGCTTGTGCCTTATTTTTTCTTGTCTTCTCACTTTTCCCGGTATGGAGATCTCAGCGATTGAAGTTGTTGCAATTACTTGCGCAGTCATTAAAAGATAGCGAACGCGCGGGCTTCGTTCAGAAGATGAAGGTCGCAAAAGTTTTGCAAGATGTTGTTCATATATTGCATGGGAAGGTGCAGTCTCAACTGCATGCCTGCGCCATGGCAATTGAACAAGCCGTGGTGCGGGGTGACACGCAGGCGATCGTGAGCAACTTGGCAATTGCCCGCAAGATACTTTTTGAGGAAGTGCTCGATGAGATGCGGGGCGAATTGCCAACGCAAGGCGCAAAATGGGAAAACGAGGTGGCGAGAAAGATCCAGTTGTGGGAAGGGCTGGTAAGTATTTCGCTCGTCACGTTGGGCGACGAAGTAGTATTTGATGCAATGGTTGCAGTTAAAGCTGGTCGAGTAATTGAAGAGGCCATTGCCAATGCTGTTAGGCATGGGAAGGCCCATCACATCGGCATTCGCATCAGTGCCTCACGAGAGAGTCTTGAAATTGAAGTTTGTGATGATGGAACTCTAGTGGCGACGTCAGATTCTGTATCCTTAGCAACCACCCGAGGTGTGGGAGTTGCGCTGATCAGTGCATGTACCGATGGCAACTGGAGTTTGCGACGTGAAGGTAACTCCACAAAACTGCTCGCAAGAATTCCTTCCGGGGCGCGGGAACTTTAAGTGATGTTGAGCGAGCACTCGCCACTCTCGTTGGGTGGTCTGAAGGTATTACTCGTAGATGACGACCCTTTCACGAGAACAAGTTTGACTGCATTATTGCATTCCATAGGTTGCCAAGAGGTTGAGCAGTGCCACTCGGTATCGATGGCGATGTCAGTTCACAAAACATTTCAAGCAAATATTGCAGTAGTTGACCTTGACTTGGGCGAGGGTCCCAATGGAATTGATTTGTCCCTTGCATTGCGACAGGAGTCTCCTCATTTAGGAATTGTGATGTTGTCGAGTTATGAATCGCCGCAATACCTGGGTTCTTCGCAGCCCGATTTGCCTGCGGGTACCGTATATCTAGTGAAGCGAGATGTTTCGTCTGGAGACGTTCTTGCCTCAGCATGTTTGGCCTCAATAGGCGTGGTAAATGAAAGTAGCGATCTTGATAATGGATCGATTTCCACTCGGCCACAGCACAAGTTCAGCGCAATACAAGTTGATATTCTGCGGCTCATTGCAAACGGATTATCTAACAGCGAAATCGCGGAACGTTTATATGTGAGCGAACGAACAGTAGAAAAAAACATCGCAAAACTCATCAAGATTCTTCATCTCCAGGTCGAGAAATCTCACAATCAAAGAGTTGTGTTGACACGCGCCTATTTTGAATTATCAGGCATTAAAGATTCCCCTTTTTGAGACAGTTTCACCGGTAGTTGGTACTCAATAACTCGATCTTTGCGTGTGCAATTGTCTCCATGTTCCTGCGTATGAAAACATTTAGCTGTTCAGCAATGGTCTGGCGCCAGATTGAAGGTCTAAAGTGTTGGAGCGTTCTTTTGAGTGATCCCCAGCAAGCATGAATTAAGTTCAGTAGGAATTTTACAGGGGTATCTCATCTAGTACTTGGAGTGAGGGTGATGAACAAATTGACGACTCGATTGATGGCTGGCCTGTTGAGTGCCACGTTTGCCATCAGCATTGGGTCGGCTGTTTCGGGTGCAGACCCCGGTGCAAACACCGATGAATCCACGACTACAACAATCTCGACTGTTGTTGAAACCACTATCGACACTTCAACAACAACCACGACAACCACAACAGTGCCCCGAGTAAAGCCAAGGGTTCTCTTGGTGGGCGATTCAACGATGGCTGCAATGCGTTGGTTCACAGACGGCAGGAAATCTTTGGCGGGCTCCACATTTATTGTCGATGTGGAGTCGTGCAGGTCTATTGGTGGTTACTCCTGCTACGGCAGAGAGTATCGGGCTCCCTCAACTGCCTATGAAGT
>JAURNB010000164.1 GCA_030830415.1 Acidimicrobiales bacterium
CATCAAAATGGGAACGGTCATCATCATTGTTGGGGTGGTGCTGTTGCTCACATGGATTCCGCTGCGCATGAAACCCGGCATCGGCACCATTATGAATGCCATCCAAATTGGGCTTGTTGAAAACGTGATGGAAGATCTCCTTCCCGACTCCGATTTCCTTCTTGCCCGTGTGGCGTACCTCGCCGCAGGAATGCTCTTTATTGCATTTGGCTCTGGGCTCTACATTGGCGCAGAACTTGGGTCTGGACCCCGCGATGGCCTCATGCTGGGCCTCAACAAACGTTTTGGTATTTCCATTCGCCTGGCCCGCACCACCGTTGAAATTGTCGTGTTGGTAGTTGGGCTCATCTTGGGTGGGTCAATAGGGCTCGGAACATTCGTCTTTGCCTTTGGTATTGGGCCTCTTGTACAAAAAGCGCTACACGCTTTGCGCATGTCCCCGTCGCTGAATGAATCAGCAACGGGGCAAGCACTCGAAATGTAACTCTTGTTGTTTAGTAGCGGTAGTTCTCGGGCTTGAATGGGCCCGACGGGTCGATACCCAAGTATTCAGCCTGCACATCGTTCATCTGTGTGAGCACAACACCAAGTGCATCGAGATGCAATGCAGCAACTTTCTCATCAAGTTTTTTTGGCAACACATAAACACCAAGTGGGTATTTTTCGGTGTAGTTGAACAGCTCGATTTGGGCAATGACTTGGTTGGTGAATGAGCAGCTCATCACGAAACTTGGGTGACCAGTTGCGCAACCCAAGTTCACCAAGCGGCCTTCTGCCAAAACAATGACAGCATGACCATCGGGGAACGACCACAGGTCGGTACCGGCTTTGAGTTCGTCACGTGTTGCACCACTGCGAGCCAAACCAGCCATATCGATTTCGTTATCGAAGTGGCCAATGTTGCAGACGATGGCATTGTGTTTCATTTTCGACATGTGCGTGACATCAATAATGGCTTCGTTACCTGTTGCAGTAACGAAAATATCTGCCTGGCTTACAACTGATTCGAGGGTATTGACTTCATACCCTTCCATTGCTGCCTGCAGCGCGTTGATGGGGTCAATTTCGGTCACGATGACTCGTGCACCTTGACCACGCAAACTTTGTGCACAGCCCTTACCTACGTCGCCATAGCCACAGACCACTGCAAGTTTTCCGGCAATCATGACGTCGGTGGCACGGTTGATGGCGTCGATGAGCGAATGGCGGCAACCATAAAGGTTGTCGAACTTGCTCTTGGTCACACTGTCGTTCACGTTGATAGCAGGGAACAAAAGTTCATTATTCTCTGACATTTTGTACAAACGCTTCACCCCAGTGGTGGTTTCTTCGGTCACGCCCTTAATGCCCTTAGCCATGGTGGTCCACTTCTGTGGCTCCGACTTCAAGCTGCGCTGCAACAAGCCAAGCACAATGGCAAATTCGGGGTTTGATGCTGTGGTGGGGTCGGGAACAACTCCCGATTTTTCAAACTCCACGCCTTTATGCACGAGCATGGTGGCATCGCCGCCGTCGTCGAGAATCATGTTGGGGCCATCGCCATCGGGCCATGTCATCATCTGATCGGTGCACCACCAATACTCTTCAAGAGTTTCGCCCTTCCATGCATAACAAGGAACACCCTGTGGGTTTTCTGCTGTGCCATTTGGGCCAACTACTACAGCTGCTGCTGCATGGTCTTGAGTAGAGAAAATATTGCAGCTTGCCCAACGCACTTCAGCGCCTAATTCAACAAGGGTTTCAATGAGCACTGCAGTTTGAATGGTCATGTGCAATGAACCAGAGATGCGGCAACCCTTGAGTGGCTTGGTTGGACCGAACTCTTTGCGCAGTGCGCGAAGGCCTGGCATTTCGTGTTCGGCGAGGTGAATTTCCTTGCGACCAAATGGGGCAAGCGCAAGATCTGCAACGCGGAAATCGCCGCGTTGTGCAAAGGTGCTATTTGTAGACATGGAGGAGCCTTTCGGGGACTGTCGATATGAAGGGAAAGTACCCGGGCTGGGGCCTGCTGGCTCCGGTCTTTCAGCCCGACGAGGAAATACTAGTGCGCAATAAAGGTGGGCTGAATGTTTTCAGCGGTGATTTTTGCCATGATGCGTGAATGTTCACCAGCATCAACAGTGCGTGATTCAGAGATGAGCATGACGGGAATGCCCGCTTTGACGTCGTAGACACGTTGCAAACGGTTGTTGTAGAGAAGCGACTCTGATTCCACATAGAACAGCGGGCCTTTGTCTTCTGGGCAAGCCAGAATTTCCAACAATTTAGCGTTTAACGACATACCTTTACACTAGCCAATTTGTGCCGAGGTTACTGCTACGCGTTTTGTGTAATGAGGGCAAGCACTTCCGAAACATGCTGGTCACATTCATCGCGGTTATTTGCCTCAAGATTGAGTCGCAGTAATGGCTCGGTGTTCGAGGGTCGCAGGTTGAACCACCACGAACCGCAATCGATGGTGAGCCCGTCGAGACGATCACTCGGAAATGCAGCAAATGCGGCACCCACTCTTTCAATGACGGCAAGAGGGTCATTGACTTGCGTATTGATTTCACCACTTGCGCTGTAGCGCTCAAAGGGAATACGCACCTGCGAAAGCTTTTCACCGCTACGACTCATCTCGTTAAACACGTGCATTGCAGCAATGAGCCCGCTGTCGGCACGGTAATTGTTCAGGAAGTAATAGTGCGCTGAATGCTCTCCACCAAACACAGCGCCAGTTTCTACCATGAGTTGTTTGATGTAACTGTGCCCTACCTGCGAGCGAATAGGGACTCCCCCGTATTCCGTAATGACTTCAGGTACTGCCTTCGAGCAGATGAGGTTGTGAATGATTTTTGCACCAGGATTTTTGCGCAACACTGCAGCGGCCAACAAAGCAGTTGTTGTGCTTCCCGACAACCCAATTCCTTTTTCGTCAACAACGAATACACGGTCGGCATCGCCGTCGAATGCCAAACCAACATCAAACCCGCCAGATAAGACGCGTGCCTGTAGGTCTTTTTGATTGGCAGGCTGAATGGGGTCTGCTGGATGATTGGGGAAGGTGCCATCGAGTTCACCAAACATCACTTCAAGTTGTATTTGTGGAAGTCGTTCGCACACTGCAGGAACCACAAGGCCACCCATTCCGTTTGCTGTGTCGGCAACAACTTTTAATGGAATGAGTTGGTCTTGGTCGACAAAGCTCACCACATGGTCGGCAAATGCATCGAGCAAATTGCGCTGCGATAACTGGCCTCTGCTTGCCACCGATGCCGACGGTTGCGCCAATTCACGCACAGCAACTTCACGAATATCGTTGAGGCCACTGTCGACACCTACTGGCCGCGCTCCTGACAAGCAAAACTTGATGCCGTTATATTGCGCCGGATTATGCGAGGCAGTGAACATTGCTCCCGGCGCATCGAGTGAACCCGCAGCAAAGTACAACAAGTCGGTACTTGCTAAACCAAGGTCAACAACATTGACACCCTGCGACATTGCGCCCTCTGCGAATGCAGCAACGAGCTCTACTCCGGAAGGCCGCATATCGCGAGCCACCAAAATAGTGGAGGCTTTTGCGAAGCGAGCAAAGCCCACACCCACTGCTCGCGCGATGTCGACATTGAATTGGTCGGGAACAGTTCCGCGAACGTCGTATGCCTTGAAAATATTGGTGAAATCTGAATGTGCCATCTCTTATTTACATTAGCGGTGGCATTGATGTGCCATAACGATACGGGCCGCGCCGCCACCAAAAAATAACAATTCCAATGCCAATAAAGGTCAGCAAATAAGCGAGTTTGTCGATGCCAGTAGTTGAGTACTTCAATTGCACATTTTTCTCGGTGGGAATGACCACCATCATGTTTGGTGCGGCCCGATACGGACCTTTTGCTCCCGAAACAGTCCAGTTCGGGAAATAACTCACCCGCACCAACACAGGCACCCCAACTTTGTCCACAGTGAACGACACAGATTCTTGTGTATGTGAGTAATTCGTAATATTCACTTGCGGCAATGCAACCGGGGTGATTTCCTCTAGTGGTTGAACAATGTCAACACTGCGCGATGAACTTCCTGGTTCACCGACGCGACGATTGAGGTCGGGGGCAACAGAAACACGCTGCCATTCCTTTGGCCCATCAGCCACTGGTGTAGCTGCCCATTCGTCGGTGTTTTGCAACCAACTTGAACCCAGCTCGAGCCAGCGCTCACGTTGGTCGCCCGAACGTTTTTCCACCACAACAGGCTGCACGGTCATTGGCACTACCCA
The DNA here is from genome assembly GCA_030830415.1 of Acidimicrobiales bacterium. Lineage (GTDB taxonomy): Bacteria > Actinomycetota > Acidimicrobiia > Acidimicrobiales > Ilumatobacteraceae > F1-20-MAGs119. Next base: position 4,259 of record JAURNB010000164.1, read on the forward strand.
GTCACTATCGGCCACTTGGTACACCACCCACGGCCCACTACGAGCAACTTCAGTGAGGTCTTTTTGCGTCTGTGCTTGCGCTACCGCTTCAGGCGTATAGGCCATGAAGTAGCGCACACCGAGCTCTTGTAAGTAGTGAACACCCATTTCGGCATTGTTGTTGTCGTAACGCAGTTCGCGCACTGGGTTGCTGCTTTGTTTCGACATCGCAGCAGCACTAATGAAGTGATACGGCGTTGTGCCGGCAGCTTCAAAGAAGAGTCCTTCTTGTGAACCAATGCATCCATCGGTCCAAAATGGCAACAGCATCAGCGCCATAGTGGTGCCGTACTTGTTGAGATCGCCACTGTTTTCCCACAATGCTCGACCACACCCCAACGCAGGGTCTTCGCCAATTTTTTTCATGGTTTGAACAATGCCTTCGTATTCACCGTAGGCAGGCTTACCTTCATATCCTTCAAAGTTCCAGCGTGCCCACCCATCGACAAATGCTTTGTTGCCAGATGGACCACGAAATGGGCCCCATGAATATTCCGATTTATCGTTCGCCCCTACAACCACCGAAGCAAACGGCAGTTGCTGAAACCGAAAACCAAAGATGCACAGAACCGTGATGGCAACTGCCCACACCGAAGCGTTACGCACCAGCCCAGAAGTCACTTCTGCTGGAACTGGTGACGACTTTTCTCCGCGTTCCAGCACGGCTAAACGCACTACCGATGCAATGACGGCATAGATGCCGATCATCATGAGCATGTAACGCAAAATGTACATAAAGGGCAAAAGACGCGGGTTCCACAACAGGCCAATGACGGGCAAACTGTCGCGAGTGATGTACACCCCAGCAAATAATGCTGTGCAATACACGCCCATCCACATGCCAAAAGTTTTTTTGCGCACAATGCAGGCAGCAAAACCAACGAGGGCGAACGCCATGACAAAGAGATCCCAAAACACGGTGTGTGGGAAGAACATGTCCCAGAATGAATCGGTCGCGCCACTCGGACGTGGCTCGTATTTCATGTCGGTCATGTAGGCATGCGCAGTGAGAAATGGCAAGACCCAAAATGACGAGAGCAATACCGCTACACCAATAGCGCTGACACCAAAACGAAAACGTTGTTTATTGGCATGGATGAGAACCATGAGGGCCGCGCCACCAAACACAAAGATGAGAACAATGCCGTGACATAGCCCAGCCAACGCAATACATATGGCTGCTGCTGCTCTTTTTGTTCCGTCGTCAAGACCACGAGCTAAAAACCCCAACCCGAGAAATGCAAACGCCAATGCAATGGAAAAGGAAAACTCCCCAGCCATGGTGCTGGCAATATTTCCGCCATAGATGGTGAAACTTTCATCGAAGAGAAAAACAGTTGCAGCTAAAGCAAAAAGTTCGGGCAGTGGGTATGCGAATCGTGCAAGTTTTCCAAAAGCCCACGCACATGCAGGGAGTGCAATAATTCCTATCACTGCAATAATTTTGAACGCAATGCCATAAGGAAGAACGATGTCGAGCAACAAGATGAATAACGCCGGCACCACCATGTAAAAGCGGTACGTGGGCAAACCGGAGTACCAGTCCATACTCCAGCCCGACAGTTTGAAGTTTGACAATAAGTTGTCGCGCAAAAACGCCGGGCCCCACACATGGGCACCCATGTCGCCACCTGTTGGCGTGTTGTTTCTAAAAATCAGCGAAGGATGCAACGTTGCGAAGAGAAACAACATCGCCCCGCCCACAATGACAATTGTTGAGAAGAGTTGAAAGCCCTGAAACGATGCAGCAAGTTTCTGGATTCTGTTCGGCGCAACTACTTCGTCTTCAACGTCGTGTTCGCTTTCGATTTCAGTGGTCATATACGTACCATTGTGGCATTTATGGTGCCAATAAGTGACTCACTTCAGGGCTACAAGTAATAATCCTGTTGCATTAAATGCCATGTGCGTCACTATTGCCATACCAATTCTGTGCGAAAAGTGATACGAAAGACCTAAAACCAAGGCAATGGCAAAAAGCCCCGGATACTCCACGGGCACGAAATGGATGAGCGCAAACCACACCGCTGTGACCACAAGCGCAACGCCATGGTTCATGGTTCCCCGCAAAGTTCCTTGTATGAATCCTCGGTACACGAGTTCTTCAACAATGGGTGCACCAACCACCACAATGAGCACGAGAACGATCAGCCATCCGCCATGAGCGCGGTCGTAAAGGTCGCGTGCACGATCTTCAACATCTGCAGCGTTGAAGGTATTAGGGAAAATTTTGCGCAATGGCCAATACACCGCACTCACTAAAAGTATTTGCGATGCAATTCCTAGAGGAATACCGAGAGCATCAATTGGCCGAAAGCGAACGGAATAGTCGCTCCAAAAATTACCTGAACCCAATTTGCGCGAGAGCATCACCAACATGACGATGAATGGTGTCCACAATGCAAGTGCCGATGCACCAAGAATCCAAATGGGTTCTTCGCCAGAAGGAGCACTGGATGCACCCGCAATGACGCCACCCAAAATATTGGCAACGAGATAACAACCCAGCCAACCACCAATCACCGTTGGCAACGAATAGCGCGATGCGGTACCGCGGTAATCGCTCGAGTGCCGCGGAGCTGAGTTACCCGGCAAGGCGATTAGGTGTGATGAAGTGGTACACGGCTCGGCGGTCTTCGAGGCGCCAACCTGAAGGAACAGTGGTCCGTTTTCCGTGCCGTTCGCAGAGATCGTAAGCATGCGGATCACGTTCAGCCTGCAGTTGATCGATCCAGGCCACTGAGCGGTTGTATTGATAGGTAAGGGTCATTGATGCTGGCGAGGAGCATCCGGAACGTGAGCATTGGCGAGCCATTGAAGAACGCTATCCATACCCGATTACGAGGTGGGGGATACATGACGACCACCCAGCCCATATCATGAGG
>JAURNB010000165.1 GCA_030830415.1 Acidimicrobiales bacterium
CACAGCATCAACTTCCCTTACGCCTCGTACAGTTCCCGATGCGCCAACTGGTGTCACGGCAACTGCCGATAACACAGGTGGAATTGATGTTTCCTGGTCGGCACCAGCGAACAATGGTGGCAATGCCATCAGCGATTACACGTTGCAGTCATGCATCTCTACTACGTGCACAACGGTTACTCGTTCGGCTTCAACCGAAACGTCAACCAAGGTAGCTGGGCTCGTTAAGGGCACGGCGTACACCTTCCAAGTTGCTGCAGTGAACGCTGCAGGATCAAGCAACTACTCCACGAGATCAGCAGCTGCTACTCCACGTGCTGTGGCGGGTACTCCGACGAATATTGCGGGCACGGCTGGCAATGGTCAGGTAACTCTTTCATGGACCGCACCTGCAAATAATGGTGCTGCCATTACTGACTATGTAGTGCAGTCATGTGTGGGATCATCGTGTTCAACATTTGCTCATAGCCCTTCTGCAACTGCAGGAATTATCGTGACCGGGCTGACGAATGGCACGGCATATACATTCAAAATTGCTGCAGTAAACCTTGCCGGTACTGGTACCGCAGCAACTTCTTCTGCGTTTACGCCTCGCACGGTGCCTAATGCACCGACGAGCGTTCGAGCAGTTGCCGACAACACAATAGGTATCGATGTTTCATGGACCGCGCCAGCATTCAATGGTGGTTCGGAAATCACCGACTACGTAGTTGAATATGCAACAGAAAATACCGATTATGTTGTGTTTGCTGATGGAGTGAGCACAGGTACTTCAGTCAAGGTCACTGGCCTCACACAAGGCGTTGAATACATATTCCGTATAGCTGCAAGAAATATTGCAGGACAGGGTGCGTATTCAGCCGGATCGCTGAATGCCATCGCCACAGCTCGTACCAAGCCTGGTAAACCAACTGCAAGCGTTGCCTCCACGATTGACGGGGCGGTCAATGTTGAATGGAAGTTTGAGGATTCACAAACTAATGGTGGCGCAGAAATTGAAAGATTCGATGTGGAATGGGCACGAGTAGGAACAAACTCTTGGAGTAGTCAATCCTCAGACGAACAAACGATTCGCCTTGAGGGTCTGAGCATCGGCCTCCAATACAAGTTCCGCATCACTGCTACAAATGCCGCAGGAACTTCCGAAAAGTCGGCAGAAGTAGTGGCTACTCCGTATATTCCGCCACAGAGTCCAACGAGACTCAGCGCGACTGTGACCGACGAGGGAATTGTGACTCTTTCATGGACGGCACCCGTCAATACGGGTGGTAATGCGCTGACCCAGTACTTCGTAGGGTTCTGCACGGGAACAGTTGAAGTATGCAAGTTCAGACCAACTATCAAAATTGGCAGCAATGGGGTCCTTGCAACCACTACAACATTCCGCGAACTTTCAGGAACTTATACATACTACGTAGCAGCAGCAAATGATGCCGGACGTGAAGATTGCACTGATCTTAAGAAAATCAAGTGTGGTGCATCGGTGCGAGTTGTTGTCGGAAACGACGACGACTCCGATGGTTCTGACTAAAGTTTTCATATGAAAGCTGCAGTGTTGCGTTCGGGTCGCATGGTGGTCGACACTTTCGCCGAGCCAGTTCCTGGTGAAGGCGAAGTGTTGGTCGCTGTACATGCATGTGGTATTTGTGGCTCCGATCTGCACTTTGTGCATCATGGTGCAAATTTCCTTGCGTTGAGCAGTGAGATGAATGGTGTAACAAAGAGGCCACCGGTCGATCTCTCGCGTGATGTGCACATGGGTCATGAATTTTGCGCCGAAGTCTTAGAGTGGGGTCGGCGCACAACGGGGCCAAAGCCAGGAACTCTCGTTACCTCAATGCCAGTTCTTGTTCGCAACGGCGAGCGCCAGAGTTTGTCGTTTTCTAACAGTGTTGCTGGCGCCTATGGCGAGCGCATGGTGTTGTCTAGTGAGTTACTCGTTCCTGTTCCCTCTGGCGTGACTGCCGTGAATGCCGCGCTCACAGAACCACTGGCAGTAGGGCTGCATGCGGTCAATGCATCTGGCATTCAGCCTGGCCAAGGTGCAGTAGTGATTGGCTGTGGGCCAGTGGGGCTCACACTCATTGCTTGCTTGAAAAACATAGGTGTTTCGCCAGTTATTGCTTCTGATTATTCTTCGGCAAGGCGAGCTATTGCAGTAGAAATGGGTGCCGATGTTGTGGTTGACCCCACTCAGCAAGATGTTGTTTCAGCATGGCAGCAACACGATGGCAAGCAGCCACTCGTTGTGTTTGAAGCAGTAGGAGTGCCGGGCCTTATTAACACTGTGATGCGTGACGTGCCGCGTGAAACGCAAATAGTTGTTGTGGGTCTCTGCATGGAGCCCGACACCTTCCAACCAGTTTTTGGCGTGCTGAAAGAACTCACATTGCAGTTCGTTGTTACCTATAGCCCTCAAGAATTTGAACAAGCGATGCACCTCATTGCTGAAGGCACTATTGATGTTTCACCGATGGTGACCGGCCAAGTGGGGCTCGATGATATAGCGCAAGCATTTACTGACTTGTCGCAGCCTGAGCGTCACACCAAAATTATGGTGATGCCGCTTATGGCATAATAAGTAAATGTCAACTGCCCCCGTCTCCGTTTCGCGTGATGTTTCAGCAACTCCCGAAGAAGTGTGGAAACTCGTCACCGATCTTCCGCGGATGGGTGAATGGTCTCCTGAAAACCGCGGTGGTACTTGGGTAAAAGGTGCAACGGGTGCTGCTGTAGGAGCGCACTTCGCTGGAAAAAATAAAAACGGTAAGAAATCTTGGAATACAAAAGTTGTGGTGAATGCCTGTGATGAGCCTCGCAAGTTTTCTTTTGCACTCACCGTGATGGGCGCAAATTGGTGCGACTGGATTTTTGAAATTGAACCAATAGCAAGCGGCTCGCGTGTCACACACAGTTGGGTTGACCACCGCAAGACATGGCAAGACAAGTTGGGCAAGTTAGTGAGTGGAGTCTCTGATAGGGCTAGCCACAACAAGGCAAATATGGAAGTCACTCTTGAACAATTAGCGCAAGCTCTGAACGCCTAAGGTTGGCTCATGACTCTTGTGCAGCTTTCAAAAGACTCTATTGACCTTGGCATAGTGGTCAGCGACGCCGACAAGGCGTTGGCCTTTTACCGCGATCTTTTGGGGTTCCCATTGCAGGGCGAAATGCCCATGCCGGGCGGGGCAAAGATGTACCGGCTCTTGTGCGGTACCTCACTTCTCAAAATCATTCATGCGCCTGGCAATTTGTCGGCTGCCGCAAAGGGTGGCATTACTGGGGCGCTCGGATACCGCTATTTCACCGTGTACGTCACGAATTTGCAGGAAATTTCCGATAAGTGCGCAGCTGCTGGCTACAACGTGGCCATTGCGCCTATCACTATTCGCCCCGGGGTCACCATTGCCATGGTGGAAGACCCCGACGGCAACTGGGTGGAGTTCCTCGAGACCTCTGCGTCATAAATAAGGGGCATTTTGAGAAGTGCCTGACGTAGTGTGAGGGGAGACATTGAACGCCCCTATAAGGAAACACACCATGCCAAAAGACATCATGCAATCTCACAAATTGGCCAACGTGTTGTACGACATCCGCGGCCCAGTACTCGATGAGGCAAAGCGTCTTGAAGCCCAAGGTCATCGCATCATCAAATTGAATATCGGAAACCCTCAGCCCTTTGGTTTTGAGACACCGCCGGAAATTTTGGTTGAGGTAGTGCGTAACTTGCCCACGTCGCAGGGCTATTCCGACTCTCAAGGCTTGGTATCTGCTCGCACGGCAGTTGTGCAGCATTACCAAGAGCGTGGCATCGACATTACCGATGTTGACGATGTGTGGCTTGGCAATGGCGTCAGTGAACTCATTCAAGTAGCACTTAATGCATTGCTTGATGAGGGTGATGAAGTACTCATTCCCGCTCCCGACTACCCATTGTGGACCGCCGCAACTAGTTTGTCGGGTGGTAAACCCGTGCATTACCTATGCGACGAGTCAAGTGGCTGGATGCCCGACATTGAAGACATGCGTTCGAAAATTACGAAGCGCACAAAAGCAATTGTCATCATTAACCCCAACAACCCAACGGGCGCTGTGTACAGCCCTGAAGTGTTGCGGAAAATTGCCGACCTTGCAGTAGAGCATGGGCTCATTGTGATGGCCGATGAAATTTACGACAAAATTTTGTACGACGATGCTGTGCATACAACCTTTGCCACAATCGCTCCCGATGTATTCACCATCACTTTCAATGGTTTGTCAAAGGCGTATCGCCTTGCGGGCTTTCGTTCGGGCTGGATGGTGATGACGGGTCCACGCCGACATGCAGCAAGTTACATTGAAGGCGTCAGCATGCTCACCAACATGCGCTTGTGTGCCAACGTTCCAGCACAGCATGCAATTCAAACAGCGTTAGGCGGCCGTCAAAGTATTCGCGATCTTGTACTTCCCGGTGGGCGATTGCTGGAACAACGCGATGCTGCAGTGAACACTTTGCGCAGTATTCCTGGGGTTTCATGTGTGGAACCTAAGGGTGCGTTATATGTTTTCCCGCGCCTCGACCCCGAGGTGTACCCCATTGAAGACGACCGCAAGTTTGTGCTCGATTTCCTGCGTGCCGAACGCGTGCTTGTAGTTCAGGGAACTGGTTTTAACTGGCCAACGCCCGATCACTTACGCATTGTTACCTTGCCATGGGCGGCAGATTTGGTTGAAGCCATTGAGCGCTTGGGAAATTTCTTGTCGTCGTACAAGCCTTAAATCTTTACTTACTAACAGTTCAATGCTGTAGTGAGATGCGTAAATAACTCGTCGTAGGTGTTCAGCGCGGGAAACTGTGGAAACTCTGCGGTGATGTTGCTCGGTGCATGAAAGAGAAAGCCAGCGTCGGCTGCGCCAAGCATTGCGGTGTCGTTGTACGAGTCGCCTGCAGCTGCTACGCGATAGTTCAGGCCCTTAAATGCATTCACCGCAAGACGTTTTTGGTCGGCTTGGCGCAATTCGAAATCGACAATGCGGTCATTTTCCACAATGAGGCGATGGCAAAAAAGTGTGGGCCAATTCAACAATTTCATGAGTGGACGACCGAACTGTTCGAAGGTGTCGGAAAGGATGATCACTTGTGTGCGCGTGCGCAATTCGTCGAGAAACTCCACTGCGCCGGGGAGTGGCGACAGGCCGGCAATCACTTCTTCAATGCGGCTCATGGTGAGGCCGTGTTGATGGAGAATTTCAATACGACCTTTCATAAGGAGGTCGTAATTGGGCTCGTCGCGTGTGGTGCGTTGAAGTTCTGCAATGCCAGTGCTCTCGGCAACCGCAATCCAAATTTCAGGAACCAGTACTCCTTCAAGGTCGAGAGTAACGATGCTTTGTTGAGCCGAAGTTGCAACTGCCATGTTTCTATTCTTGCCGATGAGCTAGGTTCGACCCACTTTTGAGGGTGGGCCTTCAGGTGAAAATTGGCTAAATGAGGCAAATGCCGATGTTACTCTTGGCCCATGTCGGAAAATTATGAAGATCTCAGTGCCTGCGCTCTCACTCCTGAACTTGAGGCACAACTTGTTGCATCGCAACGCGAGTGTGTTTTTATGTGGGTCAACAAGGCCGGCGACCCGTTTGGTGTGGTGATGGCCTTCATGCCGAAAGACGGGAAAATCTGGATGACAGCAGCAGAAACTCGCAAGCGCATTTCTGCCATTCGGCGCCACCCACGTGCATCAATTTGCATCACTAGCACTGGGAGCAAAATTGGCGGTGGCAAAACGGTCTCTTACAAAGGGAACTGCATCGTGCACACTGGGCGTGACGTCAAAGACTGGTTCTACCCAGAATTCGCTTCGTATATTCGCCCCGAGAGCCCATCGGCTGCACAAGAGTTTGAAAAGTTCCTCGATTCACCTCATCGTGTAGTTATTGAGTTTGTTCCCGATTACACCTTGAGTTTTGATGCATCTCTCATGTGGCAACGTTCGCCAGGCGTTATTCAATAAGCCATCAGGAATAATCGAATAATGCTGGCGTAAACTCAGCATGTGACATCGCCGCTACAAATTACCTTTGTGACCTCGGCATCCAACATGTCTACATTGCCCGAGTCGCCTGTAGAGGTTGCTTTTGTGGGTCGCTCAAATGTGGGGAAGTCGTCACTTATCAACGCACTTGCGAACCGCAAGCAACTTGCCAAAGTGTCAAACACTCCAGGGCGTACTCAACTCATCAACTTGTTTGAAACTCCAAGCAAGGGAACCATCGTCGACCTGCCGGGTTATGGGTACGCAAAAGTTCCAGGCCGTATTCGTGCAGGGTGGGAAAAGATGATTGTTGGTTACTTGCTCGAGCGTGAAGAATTAGAAATGGTTTTTGTCTTGGTTGACGGTGAAATTGGGCCGACCAAACTCGATGTGCAAATGCTTGAACACCTTCGTGAGAATGAAGTTCCTCATACCATTGTTGCCACGAAGCACGACAAGGTGAAGTCGTCAAAACGCGAAACGCGAAAGCGCGATCTAGCAGCTGGTTGTGAAGTGGCGCAAAAAGATGTGATGTGGGTCAGCGCATCGAGTGGAGTTGGCATCGACTCATTGCGCAATGCTGTCAATGGCATTTTGGGTAAGGCGAAATAGCAGTTAGCCCAATTGTTTGGGTTGCGCAGTGCGCGCCACCCGCAGAGCAACAGCAATCATCACAAACTGCAGTGGCAGGCGAGCCCACGAAATAAATTGCTCGCCTCCTGAACGATTGC
>JAURNB010000166.1 GCA_030830415.1 Acidimicrobiales bacterium
AACCTCACCGCTCCAACACCAGTCACCAACGCGGAATTCACAAAAACGTTGGCAAAGGTGTTGCGCAAGCCGGCATTCATGGCAATTCCCCCCGTTGGGCCAAAGCTCTTGCTCGGGTCGGAACTTGCCGATGCGCTGCTCTTCACTGGTCAACGCGTTGTTCCTAATGCATTGCTCGCCGATGGCTTTCGCTTTTCTCACAGCACATTGGAAGAAGCTCTGCGCAACTTGTTGCAGTCGTAATCTCCACCCATGAGCACTCAGCGTTCCGAGCCACACACCGACTTCGATGTCGTCATTGTTGGCGCTGGCCTAGCAGGCCTGTCGTGTGCGAAGCACTTGCAACGTGCCGGCAAAAAGGTAGCTGTTTTTGAAGCAAGCGATGGAGTGGGTGGCCGAGTACGCACCGACGAATTAGACGGCTACTTGCTCGACAGAGGGTTTCAAGTACTGCTGACTGCATACCCAGAAATTGAAACCGAAGTAGACCTCGCAGCACTCGACATGAAGTACTTCTCACCAGGCGCTCTGGTACGAGTGGGAAAAAAGAATCATGTAGTGGGCGACCCATTGCGCGAGCCATCAACGCTTTTCTCGACAACGTTTGCCCCCATTGGAAACGTATTCGACAAAGCACGCATTGCGGCCTTGCGGTGGAAACTCATGCGCGGCCCAGCACGCCGACTACTTCAAGGTGAAGATATGTCGACCGCCAAAGCATTACGTGAACAAGGTTTTTCACAGCGCATGGTGAGCACCTTTTTCACACCACTCGTGGGCGGCATTCAACTCGACCCCCATTTGACTACCTCACGTCGCATGTTCGACATTATTTTTCGCACCTTAAGTACCGGAGAAACAGGTGTTCCTGCCCGCGGCATGGGCGAGCTAAGTAATTACCTCGCTGCTCAACTACAGAACGGCACTGTGCATCTGCATTCTCCTGTCAGCGAAATAGCAAGCACATACATCACTTTGCACAGTGGTGAGAAAATTCATGCTCGCTGTGTGGTGGTTGCCACCGAAGGGCCAGCTGCTTCGGCATTACTGAATCTTCCAGCAGTTGCTTCACGTTCCGTAAGTTGTGTGTATTTCTCTGCCGATGCTGCTCCCACTCAGGAAAAACTCATTGCATTAGATGGCTCACACAGTGGCCCTGTGCTCAACATGGCAGTCATGAGCAATATTTCACCGCACTATGCACCGCAAGGTAAGCACCTCATTGCCGCAGCATGCCCTGGAATGACCGCAGAGTCAGAGCCAGAACTTCTGAGCAAAGTGACGCAGCAACTTGCGCAATGGTGGGGACCACAAGTTCATGCCTGGAAACACTTACGCACGTACAGCATCGTTCATGGTCAACCCGATCAGTCGCCTCCCTTTGCACCGAAGAAACCAGTTTCGCTCACCAACGGAGTATTTGTGTGCGGAGATCACCGCGATACTGGTTCTATTCAGGGAGCGATGTACTCAGGTAGACGCTGTGCTGTTTCTGTGCTCAAATACTTGGTATGAGCAATTTTTTCCTCGAAAGCACACACGACAGCAACAAAAAAATTGCACGCGTCAGCGCGGTCATCAGCGCAAATCAACAAGAGATCTTTGCTCTGCTTGCAGACCCTGCCCAACACGCAACTATCGATGGTTCGGGAAGCGTGAAATCGTCACGCGATGAGCACCCCAATCGTCTTGAACTCGGAACAAAATTTGGGATGGAGATGAAAGTAGGAGTCCCCTACAAAATCACCAATGAGGTCGTGGAGTTCATTGAAGGCGAGCGCATTGCATGGCGCCACTTCGGCGGGCACATTTGGCGCTACATCTTGGTTGCCGACGGCGCCAACACTTGCGTCACCGAAGAGTTCGACTACGCCCGCGCCAAGTCACCCTTCTTCATCAAGTTGGCTGGCTACCCCGACAAGAATCGCAAGTCGATGGAAAAGACTCTCGAACGGATGCAGAAGTATTTCACCACTCCCCGATAGGCAAAATGAAATAGTGTGAGCGAGGTGAGCACCAACACCAACCTCCCACTCGGGTTCCAATCTTATGTCGCCAACATTGGCGTGAAAGACAACTCGCAAGACTTCACGCTTGTTGTTGCCGACACATTGTGTGCCTCTGCCGGCGTGTTCACGCAAAGTCGTTTTGCTGGCCCCAGCGTCACGGTCAGCCAAACGCATCTCAAAAATCTTGAAGCTCGCGCCATTGTTGTTATTAGCAAAAACGCAAACGTCGCCAATGGCCCGGAAGGTTTAAGCGATGCGCTTGAAGTAGTGCAAGGTGTTGCACAGGCACTGAGCTGCGACCCTCACGATGTACTCATTGCCTCTACTGGTGTCATTGGGCGCCGCTACCCCATTGAACGTATTCGCACAGGCTTAGCCGCCATTCCTGCAGCTATTACTAGCAACGACGCGGTTGCTGTTGCGCAAGGAATTATGACCACCGATACGGTGCACAAAATTGCCGAGGCATCTATTGCCGGAAGCAACGCCCGCATTGTTGGAGTTGCCAAAGGCGTAGGAATGATTGAGCCCGATATGGCAACGCTCATCACCATGATGTTCACCGATGCCGATGTACCAAAAGAAGAACTCAACCTCATCTTTCGCCGTGTCATCAACAAAACATTCAACTGCGTATCGGTCGATACCGATACATCCACCAGCGACACCGCAACCATCATGGCCAGCGGGGCAAGTGGACCAGTAGACAACACTGCTTTTGAAAATGCCCTCTACGAAGTGGCTTTGTCGCTCACCAAACAAGTTGCCCGCGACGGCGAAGGCGCAGAAACACTCATCGAGGTGCGTGTTGACGCTGCAGCAACCGATGAACAGGCAAAACGTGTGGCAAAGGCAATTGTGAACTCACCACTCGTGAAAACTGCCGTGCACGGTGCAGACCCCAACTGGGGACGCGTGGCAATGGCCGTGGGCAAGTGCAACGACACCAACATCAATCAAGACCACGTGGTCATTCGCTTTGGCACACAAGAGGTGTACCCGCACCCTGTTTCAGAAGGTGGCCTGGCACAGTTAAGTGAATACATGAAGGGCAGCGATGTTCTCATTCATGTATCGCTCAATAACGGTTTGAGCACCGCAACAGTGTGGGGATGCGACCTCACCGACGGGTACGTACGCATTAACGCCGACTACACCACTTAGTGCCAATAAATGAAAAGACCCCCGAGCATGTGCCCAGGGGTCTTTTACAAGTATCTAATGAATTATTTAGGTGGCATACGAATGCCACCGTCTACGCGAATGCTCTCTGCATTCATGTAGCTGTTGGTAATGCATTCAATCACCATTGAAGCGAGTTCTTCTGGGCCGCCGAGGCGTTGTGGGAAGAGCACACCTTTTTGCAAGTTTGCTTTGAATGCTTCGCTGTTGTCACCATCACCGTAAATTGGGGTGTCAATGAGCCCCGGTGCAACGGTGTTCACACGAACACCAATGGCTGCAAGGTCACGCGCGATAGGAAGTGTCATTCCTACAACACCACCCTTTGAAGCGGAATACGAAGCCTGGCCAATTTGACCATCGAATGCTGCAACCGATGCGATGTTCACAATTGCGCCACGCTCGCCGTGTGCAAGTGGCTCAGTAACACTCATGGCGGTTGCTGCAAGACGAATGCAGTCGAATGAACCAATGAGGTTGATGGCAATTACTTTTTTAAATGCATCGAGGTTGGCTGCTGAATCGTACGAACCGTCTTTACCAACGGTGCGCTGAGCCCAGCCAATGCCAGCAGAGTTCACAAGTACGCGAAGTGGGCCCATGGACTTTGCCATCTCCACTGCGTTGATGATGTCTTCTGTCTTTGTGACATCAACTTTGCAAAACGCTCCCCCAATTTCTTTTGCTAATTCCTGTCCCTTGTCTTCTTGAAGGTCGGCTACGACGACCTTCGCGCCACGCTTGGCGAGAAGACGGGCTGAGGCGGCACCAATTCCTGATGCTCCACCGGTCACTATTGCACTTGCTCCTGAAATGTCCATGGTGCGAGGCTATGCCGACGCAGCCGCAACTGCCAAAGCGTCGACCAAATCATTCATCGGTTCCCCCGAATGACCCTTCACCCAGGTGAAAAAGGTCTTTTCTGGGCCACGTTTCACCACCTCGGCGAGTAATTGCTCCCAGAGGTCTTGGTTTGCCACGGCCTGGCGTTGGGAGTTCTTCCAGCCCCGAGTGAGCCAACCCTGCCACCATTTGTCGGTGAAGCACTTCACCACATAGGTGCTATCGGAGCGCACTTCAACAACGCTGTTAATGTGGTGCAACGAGCGCAGGGCATCGATGACCGCATACAGCTCCATGCGCTGGTTAGTACTTGGCTTTTCGGCCCCCGAGCCATTGGGTGTGCCCGTGGGGGAAATTGCCCAGGCCCAGCCGCCAGGGCCAGGGTTTCCCGAGCAGGCGCCATCGGTGTACACCACAGTGGCATTTTCCGGCACCGCGGTCGCCAAAGGCGTTGCTCGTAGTGCACTTAAGAGTTCCCTTGCGTTCATTGCAGAGCCACTAAAACCTAAATCGAGTTCCATTGCTATAGATCATTACCTATTTTCGCTGTATCACTTGGTATCACGCTTCGCCTGCGAGAATAGACACATGATCTTCGACGGCTCCATGCACCAGCTTCCCGATATCGACCCGACCGAAACGAACGAATGGATGGAGTCGCTCGACGCCGTCATCGATTCACACGGCAAAACTCGCGCTCGGTATTTATTGTCACGTTTGCTCGAGCGCGCGCAAAAGAACCAAGTGAGTTTTCCTGCCACGGTGTCTACCCCCTACGTGAACTCCATCCCACGAGAACAAGAACCATGGTTTCCCGGTGATGAGCATTTAGAACGGCGTATTCGTGCCTACATTCGTTGGAATGCGGCAGTGATGGTGATTCGTGCCAACACGCGCGCTGAAGGAATTGGTGGACACCTTTCCACCTTTGCGAGTTCTGCATCACTTTATGAAATTGGTTTCAACCACTTCTTTCGCGGCAAAGACGACGGACAAGCCGGAGACCATATTTACTTCCAAGGCCACGCCGCACCAGGCGTTTATGCACGTGCATTTCTTGAAGGACGACTCTCTACCGATGACCTCGACCATTTCCGCCGCGAAATTGGCCGTGAAGGAAAAGGCCTCTCGAGTTATCCGCATCCACGGTTAATGCCCGACTTCTGGGAATACCCCACCGTTTCCATGGGCCTTGGACCCATCACCGCGTTGTATCACGCTCGCTTCAATCGCTACTTGTTGAATCGCAAACTCGACGACACATCAGCTAGTCGCGTGTGGGCATTTCTTGGTGACGGCGAATGCGATGAACCAGAAACACTCGGTGCAATATCGCTTGCATCGCGTGAACATCTCGACAACTTGGTTTTTGTGGTGAACTGCAACCTGCAACGCCTCGATGGCCCAGTACGCGGCAACGGAAAAATCATTCAAGAGCTTGAAGCAACCTTTCGTGGTGCAGGATGGAATGTCATCAAAGTCATTTGGGGCTCAAAGTGGGACGACCTACTTGCTCGCGATGTCGACGGTGTGTTGCTCAACCAAATGAACACCACGGTTGACGGCGAATTCCAGCGTTACACCGTGGAAGATGGTTCATACATTCGTGAAAACTTCTTCGGCCCCGACCCACGACTGCGCCAGATGGTCTCACATCTTTCCGATGAAGAACTCAGCGTGTTGCCACGTGGCGGGCACGACTACCGCAAGTTGTATGCCGCCTATCGCTCGGCTGCAGAAAACTTAGGATCGGGTCGACCCACTGCCATTTTGTGCAAGACCGTGAAGGGTTGGACCCTTGGTCCTTCCATTGAGGGTCGCAATGCAACGCATCAAATCAAAAAGATGAACGCCGATCAGTTGCGCGCACTACGCGATCGTTTGTACCTCCAAGATGAAATTCCCGACAGCGCCCTCGAGGCCGATGAACCACCGTATTTCCGCCCTGCAGAAACAAGCGTGGAATACCAATACATGATGGAGCGCCGCCGCGCACTCGGTGGGCCAGTACCCAAACGAGTAGTTGTTGCACGTCGCCCGTTGTCGTTGCCTGCACCAGAGGTATTTGAAGAACTCCGTGCGGGAAGTGGCGATCAAGCGGTGAGCACCACCATGAGCTTTACCCGGTTACTGCGCAACTTGTCTCGCGACGAGAACTTTGGCCCACGCGTTGTGCCCATCATTCCCGACGAAGCACGTACCTTTGGCATGGATTCTCTTTTCCGCGAACTGCGTATCTATGCAAGCCAAGGTCAAAAGTACGAACCAGTCGACCACGACCTCTTGTTGTCGTATGTAGAAGCATCCGACGGACAAATTCTCGAAGAAGGCATTACCGAAGCAGGAAGTTTGGCTTCCTTTATTGCAGCAGGAACAAGTTATGCAACGCGCGGTGTGCCCATGGTGCCCTTCTACACGTTCTATTCCATGTTTGGCTTCCAACGCGTAGGTGACCTCATTTGGCAAGCAGCCGACGCACGCACGCGAGGTTTCCTCCTTGGCGCAACAGCTGGTCGCACCACACTGATGGGCGAAGGCTTGCAGCATCAAGATGGCCACAGTTTGGTGCTCGCTAGCACGGTTCCCCCATGCCAGTCGTACGACCCAGCATTTGCTTACGAAGTTGCAGCAATTATTGAAGATGGCCTCGAGCGCATGTACGGCGCCAACCCTGAAGACATCTTCTACTACATCACTTTGTACAACGAGAATTACGCAATGCCTGCACAACCCGCAGCCGTTGAAGCGCAACACATTACGCGTGGTCTTTATAAGTTTGCCGATGCGCCCGATGCGCCACTTCACGCAACAATTCTTTTCTCGGGAAGTGCGCATACTGCTGCACGCGAGGCCGCAAAAGAATTGCTCGACAATTACGGCGTTGGAGTGGAGTTGTGGTCGGCAACTTCCTACAAGAACCTGCGTGAAGAAGCAATGAACTGCGAGCGCATTGCCCGATTGAACCCAACACACCCGCCAGCAATTCCACTCGTGACACGTTTGCTCGCCGATGCACCAGGACCCATCGTTGCGGTTACCGACTTCATGCGCATCGTCCCTGAGCAAGTTGCTCGCTTCATCCCCAATAAAACATTCGTTCCACTGGGCACCGATGGCATGGGCCGCAGCGATACTCGCGAGGCTTTGCGCCAGTACTTTGAAAATGACATGCCAAGCATTGTTGTCACTGTTTTGCATGCTTTGCAGCAAGATGGCAAAGTGACGTCAGACGTAGTAGAAAAAGCGTTAGACAAGTACAACATCGCACCTAATAGTCCTTCACCCTTTTTGTATTAAGAGAACGACATGAGCACAGGAACCCTTTACATCACCGGCGATACAGCAGCCGACAAGTTACTCAACAGCAATGGCACCGCACTACTCATTGGAATGTTGCTCGACCAGCAGGTGCCAATGGAGTGGGCGTTTAAAGGACCCGCCACCATCAAAGAACGCCTCGGGCATTTAGACCCCAAGAAAATTTCCCTCATTGACGTCGAAGAATTTGTGTCGATGTGCTGCGAAAAACCAGCCATCCACCGGTTTCCAGCATCGATGAGTCGCCGTATTCACGAGCTGTGCTGCATCATTGCTCGCGATTACAAGAACAAGGGCGAAAACATGTGGGCAGGGGTCACCGATGCTGCTGTACTCACCGAACGCTTACGTGTGCTTCCTGGATTCGGCGAAGAGAAAGCACAAATTTTCATTGCACTCCTTGGCAAGCGCATGGGCGTTGTTCCCAAAAATTGGAAAACCGAAGCAGGAGTGTTTAGCGATACAAACCCGCGCACTGTTGCCGACATCACCTCGCCTGAAACATTGCTCATGGTTCGCACCTGGAAAAAGGCAGAAAAAGCTGCTGCGCGCGACAAGCAGAGCCGCCCTTTGAAAGCTAAAACGAGCAAATGACCACCCTTGTCACCGGTGGCGCTGGCTACATCGGTTCACACACCGTCCGACAACTCGTTAATGCCGGTCGCGACGTCGTTGTGTTCGACTCACTCGAACTTGGTCACCGTGAAGCTTTACTCGGGGCTGAGTTAGTGGTGGGCAATATTGCCAACCAAGATCTCATTGCATCGGTGTGCAAGAAATACGGAATTACCGAAGTCATTCACTTCGCTGCGTATAAAAGCGTTGGGGAATCAATGAGCAACCCTGGTCGCTATTTTTCCAACAATGTCACAGGCTCAATGTTGCTCGTCGAGGCACTCACCCATGCGGGAGTCGACAAAATTGTTTTCTCGTCGTCGGCATCGGTGTACGGAACACCTGCGGAGGTGCCTGTTCGTGAAGATGCCCCGCTTCACCCCGAGAGCGTGTACGCCGAAACGAAATACATGACAGAACGCATGTTGCATTGGTTTAGCGAAACACACGGCATGCGCTCGGTCAGTTTGCGCTACTTCAATGCTGCTGGCGACTCATTCGATTCGCTCATTGGCGAAGACTGGTCGGTCACTACAAATCTTGTACCAGTAGTGATGAAAGCAACTCTTGGTAAACGTGATGCGCTTGAAGTTTTTGGCAACGACTACCCCACTCGCGACGGCACGGGCATCCGCGATTACATTCACGTGGTCGACCTCGCCGATGCACATGTGAAGGCTTTGGACTATCTCGCAGAAGGCAAACCCACCATTGCATGCAATGTGGGCACAGGAACAGGCACAACAGTGCTTGAGGTCATTCAAGCAACCGAACGGATTTCAGGTCGCAAGGTTCCTTACGTGATGTCACCACGCCGCGCCGGCGACCCTGTTGAGGTGTACGCCGACCCCGCCTTTGCTGCTCAAACACTTGGCTGGAAAGCGCAATTTTCTCTCGACGACATTATTTCCACTGCCTGGCAATGGCATAGTACGCACATCGACGGCTACACCAAGTAGTTACGAAGCGAGTCGCGACCGCTCACGGTCGAGCCACCCAAACAACACCGCAAGAGCACGAGGGTCGTGACGCAAACGGTGCCCTGCACCAGAAATAATGCGCAACTCAGCTGACCCATGTGCCTGAGCTAATGAGCGCGCATCGGCTGTTGGCACGCTTTCATCGTCGTCGCCGTGCAACACCATGAGTGGGCGTGGTGCAAAACGACGTGCCGCGTCGGTGGGGCGAAACCGCCGGAGTTCCCTGCTCCACTCATCGAAGTTTTGAGGAAACCCGGCACGGCGAATGGCCCCAATGTCTCGTGCGTGTTCCAGGAAGCGACGTGGTTGCTCGGCCCAGTCGTCGAAGTCGGCACGACCACTGAGCGAAACACAACCGTTTACTCGTGGGTCATCGGCCGCAACGCACAACGCCACCGATGCTCCGGTATTGGTACCCACCAGCCACACGCTGTCGACATTTCCAATAGCAACTAAGTGGTCGATCGCTGCTCTTAGGTCATCGACCCAACCTTGCAATGAGAAGTCACCTTCGCTGGCACCGCATCCGCGAAATGTGAAAGTAAGAGCTGCGCACCCCACTTCATTTGCCATGCGGTCGATGACCTGAGGAAAGGTTCCGGCTGATTGACGAGCATCTAATGGACCAATAGGAAACCCATGACACAAAATGACACCAGGCAATGGGCCAAAGACACCGTTTGGCCGCGCAAAATAACTAGACAGCGTTAACCCACTCGACAAAAATGTCGAGTTGCTCAGCATCGTATTTACTGCTCCAGATTGCGCACTTTCAGCCATGGAGGTTTCTAGGCGCGTGGAGCGCGCATCCGCCGAGTTTTACCTGGAGTAGCCAACGTGTAACCACGATTACGTGCTTCAACTTCGGTATCGGGCCCGAAACACAAACCGACTTCGCTTGCCACAATGTCGTCAATGATGGCGGGGTCGCTCCAGTTGTCGACGTCGTAAACAAGCTGCGTGCGTTTGTCTCCGAGGTAGCGCGTATGTTCAAACTTGATGGGTCTCTCCATGCACTCAAGAGTAGCGGGAGTAGGCTCTTTGCTGTGGCGCTGAGCGAGAACGACATGAAGGAGTTTCTTTCGCAACTCCAAGAAACCGATGCTGTTCTTGGCGAAACGGCCCAAAAACGCGTGCGTGAATATCACCGACTCAACGGAATTCCCTTCGAGACCTACAAGTTCCCTACCTACAAATCTGCCGAGGAACAAAAGGTCTGGGTCCACCACTGGTGGGTGCGCCCTTTACGGTTCTTGTATCGCCACTTGCCTCGAGCAATCCGTTCCCGCATTAAACGAGTTGCGACATGACTACCACCTTTCGGCGGATGGGGAAATACATCGCGTTTGTGCCTGCGCATTGCAAGCTCGAACGAGAGTTCCGCACCGAAATGGGCCGGTGGCTCCGGGCCTCAACGCACGACATGGTCTATGGCGACTCACTCCACCCCACCGACGATAAGTACGAAGAGCCCATTCACGTGTTGCGCCCGGGATGGTCGCCCGAACGCTTGCGTGGTCATTGTTATGTAGGCGATGTGGTGCTCGCTACTGCAGACCTTGTTGCACGAGTGGGCGGCGCCGATGCGTTGTGTTCATTATCGCCACATCACCGCGCTCTTCTTCTGAGTGAACATGCATCATCTATTGGCCGCATGCCTCTCTTTTTGTACAGCGCACCATGGGAATACCGTTTTCCTTCGGCCGATCTTGACGCAGTGAAGTCACACTGCTTGCGCACCGGAATTCATGCGCGGTGTTTCATGAATGAGAATGGCTCTGGAGTTGTTGTAGAGCGCATACGGAGCAATGAGCCCACAGTGGCCGTCATCATTCCAACGCGCGGCACCGAATCAGAAGTACGCGGTAAAAACCGCGTTTTAGCAGCCCATGCCATCACGCAATTAGTAGAACATTCAATATTTCAAAACTTTGAAATCGTTGTTGTGGTCGACGATGCAACACCCGCAACCGCACTTGAGGAAATTAATGCAGCAGCACCTGGCCGCGTTCACATTGTTCCTTTCGATCGACCATTCAACTTTGCCGAGAAGGTCAACCTTGGTGCAGCACACACCACGGCCGATTATTTACTGCTCCTCAACGACGACACCGAGCCAAGCAACCCAGATCTCATCAACACACTCTTGAGTTACTTCACCGACGACACCGTGGGTCTCGTTGGCCCAAAACTTCTCTATGAAGATGGATCCATTCAAAGTGCAGGGCATTTCTTCAACCCGGTCCCATACGACTCGTACCGCGGTCTTCCCGGAAATTGTGCAGGCGCGTACAACATGCTCACTGTTGCGCGTGAGGTGTCGAGTGTGATTGCAGCATGTGCACTCACACCACGACACGTTTTTATTGAAGTAGGCGGCCTCAGCGCACAATTTCCCGGCGACTACAACGACATCGACTTTGCTCTCAAAATGCAATTGCTCGGTAAACGTGTGGTCTACACCCCGTATACCGACTGCTTCCACTTCGAGTCGAAAACACGCGAGGCAAAACTCAACCCAGCCCATGTTGCGTTGCTGGGTGAACGCTGGCGCGACCAATTAGAAAATGAAACCTACGGGCACCCTTCTTTACAGAAGTACCAAGTGACGTGGAAATCAAACCGTCCGGGTCAGAGATCAGTTGATGAAGCAGTTGGGCCAACTGCACCAATGGCATCGAAATAAGCCAGGTGTGCCTGCACCACATACACAACATCGACGTCTTCGAGAAGTTCCACTCCCGCTTTGCCTGCTTCTGCAAGCAAATAGCCCGTGAGTTGGTCTTCCGTAATGAGCACTACGTCGCGAATGTCTTGAGGGAGGTCAACCACTTTGTCGGGCTGCAAACCTTGAGCATGCAACCACCGCATATGCAACATCAACATCTCGCGTAACTCATCGAGGGTGAGTCGCCCTTGGGTTGACGAGGGAAGAAGATCGGCAACGAACTCTGTTGCTTCAACGAGGTCGTAAACGGCGCGAGGCGCAACGGCATCAAGCCGTCGCGCCTCGCGACCAACTACCAAAGCAGCAATCAGAAAAACTGACAGTGCTGCTGCAACTATGAAAAGAGCGAGAATCAAATTCCGATGCGCTGAGCAAGAAGCTCGCGATGGTAGGTGGGGTCACCAAACATCAATTCGCTCGACTTAGCACGCTTGAAGTAAAGGTGAGCTGGGTGTTCCCAGGTGAAACCAATACCACCGTGAATTTGAATGTTCTCTGCTGTTGCATGGAAATATGCTTCTGAGCAATAGGCCTTGGCAAGTGATGCAACCGAAGCAAGTTCTTCGTTCATTTCACTTGCACACCACATGCCGTAGTACGCAGCCGACTTGGCTGACTCCACTTCAAGCAACATGTCTGCACACTTGTGCTTGATTGCCTGGAATGAACCAATGGGGCGACCAAACTGCACGCGGACCTTGGCGTATTCAACAGCCATTTCCAGCACTTTTTGTGCTCCGCCCACTTGCTCTGCAGCAAGACCAACAGCAACAAGGTCGAACACTGTAGAGAGAACTTTCCAACCCGAGCCTTCCGCGCCAATGAGGCGAGCAGGTGTGTTGTTGAATTCAAGCTTCGACTGCTTACGTGTTTGATCCATTGTGGAAAGCGCTGTGCGGGTGAGACCAGCTGCATCGCCATTCACTGCGAAAAGGCTGACGCCTTTTGCTGTGCGTGCGGCAACAATGATGAGTGATGCTGTGTTGCCGTCGATGACGAACGACTTTGTTCCTGAAAGTTTCCAATCGGAACCTGACCCGGTTGCAGCCATTTGGATGCCTGCTTCGTCCCACTTGCCAGAAGGCTCAGCGGTTGCCAAAGTGGCAATGGTTGTTCCGGCAGCAATACCTGGGAGGTATTCCTTCTTGGCAGCTTCATCGCCGCTGTGCAACAACGTGTTGGCAGCGAGAACCACTGTGGAGAAATACGGAGCACACAAAAGTGCACGACCCATTTCTTCTAAGACAACACCGAGTTCGACGTAGCCGTAGCCTGAGCCGCCGTACTCTTCGGGAATGTGCAAGCCCTGGAGACCCATTTGCTCACCCATTTGGCTCCACACTGCTGCGTCGAAGCCATTGTCGGTTTCCATCTGCTCACGAACGGCACCCTCTGCAGATTTTGCATCGAGAAACGCACGGACAGTTTTACGGAGTTCTTCTTGTTCTTCACTAAAGGCAAAATTCATGAGGAGATTCTGCCCCACACGGACCCTGGGGCGCTACTTCAGATGTGTACACTTGTGTACACTAAAGAAATGACCACCCAGCCCCCTCGCCTCGGCACCCGTGAATTGCGCCTTTCTCTTGCTAGTTCGCTGCGTCGCGCCGCGGCTGGCGAGCGCATTGTGGTGACCGATGCTGGCCGACCCCTGGCGCAGCTGGGGCCACTCGACTCACCGGGCCACAACAGCATGGACGAGCTCGTTGCCCGCGGACTCGTGATTGCCCCGCGCCGCGCACAGGGCAACCGACCACTTCATGCTCTAGTCGATACCCCCATCGACGTTTTTAGCGGCATGCGCCTCGACCAAATGGTGCGAGACCTGCGATGACTCTCGTACTCGACACCACAGCTTTTCTTGCGCTCCACATCACTTCACCTCATCACCGCGCAATTGCTCAGGCAATGACCGACGACCCCACGTGGTGTGCATCAGCAATGGCACTTGCAGAGTCACTTGCCGGTATCGACCGACTCACTGAAGAGCCACTCTTACGTGACGAAATAGAAGATGCCATTCGTCGCACGTGGGACTACGTGCACGTCATTCCTGTCGACCAACGCTGCATCGACGAAGCTTCACTCATTTCGCGCACTCAACCTGTTTCTCTTGGCTCTGCACTTCACCTTGCAGCAGCGCAACGCCTCCCCCGCCCCGTTTCATTTGCCACGCTCGATGCTGCCCAACTCACCGTGGCCCTTGGCCTCGGTTTCAACGTCATTTCTGCGTGAACATTTGTCTCAATTCCGCAATTTTCAGGGCACTTCTGCAATACTCAACGCGTGAATAACGACGGCGCTCTCAAGGAAACTTTGCATTGGTCGAACAGTGATCTTGAGGTGCACAAAGTAGTCGTTGGACCGTTTGAAAACAACGTTTTTGTGCTGCGTTGCAAGTCAACAGGTGAAGGCGTCCTCATCGATGCCGCAAATGAACACGAACTTCTTTTAGAACTCTGCGAACAACTCGGGGTCAAGCGCGTACTGGAAACCCATGGACATTGGGACCACATTCAAGCAATTCCCGCAATGCGCGAGGCAGGGTATGAAGTTGCCGTTACACGCGCCGACGCACCACGCCTAGTTGACGTGGGATACGACGTATTTCTTGACGATAAGGAAGTGGTGGAAATTGGGCGCATGCGTTTGCATACCATTCACAACCCTGGGCACACCGAGGGATCCATTTCCTTTCATGTCGCCAACACACCGTTGCTCTTCACCGGAGACACTTTGTTTCCTGGCGGCCCCGGTAATGCAACCTTTGAAGGCGGCGACTTCACCACCATCATCGAATCAGTTGAGAAAAAACTGTTTGTCTTTCCCGACGACACCATTGTTCTGCCAGGCCATGGTACAAACACAACCATAGGTACTGAGCGTCCGCACCTTCAAGAATGGGTCGATAGAGGATGGTAGAAGAAACTCACGTCGCTACTTCTGAGCCAACACTCTTTACTACCCGTTTTGTATGGGTAAGTGCAGTTCTCACCTTCGTCGTTGCGTCATATGTTGCTTTACGTATTTACGGGCCTTCCGTACGCCCCGACGAATTGGGTTTTCTCATTAATGGCCAGTTGCTCATTGGTCGCGATGAAACTCCCCTTAGCGATACATTTCGTTCCTTCTACCCCATTGGGTTCAGTTTTGTTACGGGCTTTGCTGCACTCATTGGACGCACAATGTCTCGCGAATTTCGTATTGCATTGTTCTTCAACTTTGCATTTGTTGCACTCACCGCACATTTCCTCAGCCTGTACACACGCAAGTACTTTGGACTCACTCGCAACTACTCGCGTGTTATCGGAATCGCAGTGGCACTCATGCCACTTGTTGCCGCCAACGCACTTTTTGCGTGGTCAGAATCGCTCAACATCTTGGGTTTTACCGTTCTTGTCTATTGCGCATTCAACTATTGCGTTGACAACTCACGCAGCTCTGCAATTGCACTTGCGCTCATTGCCCCCTTCCTTGCAGTCACACATGGTCGATTCACTTTGGTTTTGCCGCTCACTGTTCTGCTTCTTGTTATTGCCCCTGCAGTCAATAAAGCGTTCCGCGCATCGATCTTGACCACCATTGGATTTGTCGTTCTTGCCGCTTTCACTTACTTGATGCTGGCTAAAGCAAACTTGTGGTTACGTAACGAGTTGTACCTTGGCGCAGCAGGCAAAGAAGGCCGACTCAAAGACAAACTTTTCGATACCGCCAACTGGGGGAACATCGTTCGTGCGCTAGGTGGACAAAATTGGTATCTGTTCGCCACTTCATTTGGCTTAGTAATTGTTGGTGCACTTATCTTGTTCAAGCACCTCGCTGCTTCAGAACGTCGTTTACATCCTGGTCTCGCCGTGGCATCGCTCTTCACACTCGGTGCTATTGCCATTATCGAACTCACATCTGCTCTCAACTTGGTCAAGATCATTCGGCCCGATCACGTTGTTTACG
The DNA here is from genome assembly GCA_030830415.1 of Acidimicrobiales bacterium. Taxonomy (GTDB): domain Bacteria; phylum Actinomycetota; class Acidimicrobiia; order Acidimicrobiales; family Ilumatobacteraceae; genus F1-20-MAGs119. The sequence continues at coordinate 15,627 of JAURNB010000166.1, forward strand.
GACGCTATTCCGGTGTTGTTTCACCAATTCTTATTGCCATTGCATTGAGTGCGCTCATTACTGCACCGCAAAAAACACGCTCACTGTGGTGGAAGAGCATTGCGCTCATTCCCGTCCTTGCACTCTTTCTCGTTATTCTCAGCCGCGCCGACATGCTGCATCGAATGCTTCAGCAAGGAGAGTTCTTTGCCCGCCCAAATGCCATCGGCCTCGACTGGGCAATTAAAGCAACCAAACCAAGTAGCTTTTTTGTTTTGAGCAGCATCTTTGCCTTGTTAGGAATTGCTCTCTATCTCGTCCATCGGTTTGCGGAAAAGTCATTCATTACTTTTTTCGTAGTAATTGCGCTTTTCTTCACGGGATACACCACCACACAAACAGTGCGGAACTACCGAGACTATTTGCCCGAACTTATTCTCGATAATGAAGCCATCAACCGCGGTGCAAAAGTAGTGGGCTTCGACACTGGCTCATACGGTGGGCAAAGCTTCTACGACTACCGATACCTCTTACACCCCGTTCAAGCTCAGCGATTTGATCTCATTTATGGTGTGCCCGATGACATCAACTGTTACATCGGGGCAAAAGAACGCCCCCCATTCGACGGGAATTGGACAGTTGGACCAAGCGAACCTTCAACGGGTCTCATTTTGTGGGTGCGTGACGGTCTAGATTCGTGTTGATATGGAAACGATCGCAAAAGAACTTGATGTCAGTGTCATCTTGCCGGTGTACAACGAACGCGGTCACCTCAAAGCCGAAATAGACCGGGTACGTACAGCTCTCAGCGCTTCCGCTTACTCATTTGAAATCATTGTTATTGATGATGGATCTAACGACGGCTCCGAATTAGACCTTCCACTCATTCCCGACATTCGCCTCATTCGCCACTCGGTGAACCGTGGTTCAGGCGCAGCGCGCCGCACTGGCACTCGTGCCGCATATGGCCGCGTTGTGGTGTGGACCGATGTCGACATGACCTACCCAAACGATGAGATCCCCTGGCTAGTCGATCAGCTTGAAGGTTCCGACCACGTTGTTGGCGCACGTCGCACCGAAGAAGGAACACTCAAGTTATTGCGCATGCCCGCAAAGTGGTTTATTCGCAAACTTGCGAGTTACCTCACTGAAACCGACATCAAAGACCTCAACTCTGGTCTTCGTGCGTTTCGTCGCGATGTTGCACTGCAATACATCCACCATCTTCCCAATGGCTTCTCGTGTGTCACCACACTCACCATGTCGTTTTTGGCAAATGGCTACTCGGTCACTTACGTGCCCATCAACTATTTCCCACGTGCTGGGCGCTCGAAGTTTCATTGGCTAAAAGACACCAGGCGTTACATCTTGCAGGTCATTCGCATGACCTTGTCGTACAACCCACTCAAAGTATTTCTCCCAGTGGGGGGCGCCTTGTTCCTTATCGGAGCAGCAAAACTTGGCTTCGACTGGAGCAGCCGCGATTTCCGCCTCTCCACCAATACTCTGCTCGTCTTTTTTGCCGCACTACAGGTCACCACCATCGGCCTACTTGCCGACCTCGTTGTGCGGTCAACAAAAATACCCCAAAGCGTCGAACCTGTTTAACTTCTTCGCATACCGAAAGGCGCCAGCTCAATGCATGGAGTGATTGCATATACCGGGAGCAACCCAGAGCGCTTCCAGCAACTGCGTCATGCTGCTGAACATTTCGGGGCAAACAATGTTGAAGCTCGCAATGCCGGCAACAGCTGGCTCGGCTCATTTGGTTCAGCCAATGCCGTGCACACCTTCAGCGACAAACAGGGCGTGGGAGTTGTTTACGGATCAGCTGCGGCAACTACCACTTTTCATTCGGAGAATTTTCTCGATGAAGCACCCGACGATGTTGTGGGTTGCGTCATCCATCATGAGCTCGGCCTCGTTGTTGCTGCCGGACGTGGCAACCACAAAATGTTTGTTCATCATCTCTCCACGGGCGAGTTGATGGCAAGCAGTTCTTTATCGGTGCTGGCCTATGCGCTGCGCAGCACCACCAGCATCGACCGAAGCTACGAAGACTTCACCCTTGGCTTTGGGTTTTTACCCGGCGTGCACACCGTGTACAGCGGCATTCAGTCACTTCCAGCTGGTACCCGCCACTTTGCATCTAGAGCACATTCAGAGACAACGGCAGTTTTTCCTGTCAACGTGACTTCCATTTCGAGTTTCGCAGAGGCAATACCGAAACTACATGACTTGTTTGTTCATGCCATTCAAGAACAAGCGGAAAACCGCACAAAGCATGCTGTTCTCCTTGGCGGCTTCGACTCCATGCTGGTGGCCGCAACTTTGAAAACACTCGGACATGAAGTACATACCTACACATTCTCTTTCGGCGATACGAACTTTGAGCAAAAAAACGTTACTGAATTTGTTACTTCGTTAGGCATCACACACCATCCGGTCACCATCACTCCACAACTCATTGAACAAAACCTACGTGAATTTGGCTCACACTTTTTCCAAGTCGGAGCGCAATCGCACTATCAAATTCACACTCTCATTGCGAGCCAACACATTGCCCGCGATGGTTTTGACGCAATATTCAATGGTGATGGTTGCGACGCCATTTTCTTGAGTTACCCCACCGTCAATAGGCGTGCAAGCATTTCTCAGCGGGTAGCCCGCGCACCACGCCTCTTGAAAAAAGTGGCTCTTGCACCCTTACGTACATCAATTGCCGAACGTCACCTCGGCCACGTTGGCCGCATCATTCGTAGCGTGCTCAACAATGCGCTGTTGCCAGACCCAGCACGTGGGCACCTCCCCACGCAATATCTCGATGCCTATGCCTTGTCGCAGTTGCGCAAGGGCGTACAGCCACAGCAAACCGAATCGATGCTTGCCTTGCGTTTGCGCCTTGCTGAGCCCACTGCACAGATGGACGGCCCGCGCAGGGCGTTTCATGGCAATGGGTTAACAGCACAAAGCAAGGTAAAGGTCGATGGAGCGGTGTCTGCCACAGGCCTTCCTCACTTCAGCCCCTACTTGCACCCAGAATTACGAGCCTTTGTTACTTCATTGCCCATTGAATACCTCAAGAATCAAAATGACTCACCCTCTGCAAATGGCAAGGAACTCCTTGTTGCAATGGTGCGCGAGTACAAGTTGCTCCCCGATCTCTTCATAGATCAACCCAAGCAATCACCAGTCGACTCACCAGTAGACCTCTGGTACATGACGTCCTTAAAGGAACAGATACTCGAACAGTTGCAAGACCTTCCCTTTGAGGTGAACACCAAATACTTGGAAAACGTTTTGCGAAACAAGCGCGCCGAAAATTGGTACCGCAACAAAGTTTCTATTGGCCACCACACCATGCAAGCCATTGGCCTACTTGCGTCATATGCCTCATTCAATCGATTACTCCACGAAGAATAGACACATGAGAAAACTGTTGCGCAATGTGCTGTCGATACTACTGGTAGCACTGCTCTTTCTTTTGGTCTGGCAACGCCGACATGAACTCACTCCCATTTTTGAAGATCCATCATCAGATCTTTTGCTCCTCGGAGCACTCATCGTTATTGGGCACTTTCTCAACTCGGCAGAATTCTGGGTGGTGTATCGCGCCACAAAGGTACGCATTGGGTTCTTTGAGAACTGGATGGTTTTTACATCGGGGCTGCTCGGCAATCTCTTGCCTGGCCAAATGGGTACGTTGTACAAATTCCGCTACATGAAGACCGTGCATCACTTGCCCTACGCAAAAAGCGGCAGTAACTACGGCGCAAACCTCATCATCTCGCTTGGTTCATCGGCAATTGTCGGCATCATCGGAGTGTGCGGCAACACAGTAGGTGGCGGCTCATTTTCTTGGGTCATGCTTTTGTGTTTTGTAGGTCTTGGCATCATTTGTATTGCAACACTGCGATTCTCGCTTCCCACTTGGAAAGTTTTACGCGGTAAGCCTGCGAAGATTTTCTCCACATTTAGTGAAGGCTGGGACGAAATACGTCGTACTCCACAAACAACCTTTCAAGTCATCGCCATCGACGTGGTGAAATACCTTGTTACCGCTTGGCGCTTCCAAATTGCCTTCGGACTTCTTGGCTACCACCAATCTTTTTGGTACTTCCTCGTTATTGCACCCGCAGCGGCAATTGCCGGAATCATCGCATTCACTCCTGGCGGCCTCGGCATTCGGGAACTCTTTGTGACCGGCGCTGCAGTTGCAATGGGTTCAAGTTTCGACACTGGGCTACTTGCCGCAAGTACCGACCGCGGCGTAATGCTCGCCTCAGCAGTTGTGCTGGGGAGCATCGGTTTTCTTTACAGCGTTCCTCGCTTGCGACGTGCGACCACGACCCAACCCACGCCCACTGACGTGTGAAGAAACGGGCGCTGCAGAACCTTCATCGGTGTAGCGATGACAGAAATGATCTTGCCCATCAGCCTTCCCTGCGGTTGAAACAAACGCCCACTGGCAGAGGTTGCCGAGTTCATCGATGCAACTTTTCCACTGCGCTGTCTTAAAAGTGCGTTGCGCACAAATTCCAAAGCGTGCCCGCCAATTGCCCCGTACGGATAGACGTCAATCAGTTCTAGGTCGGCGGCACCGAGTAACTGATCGATGTCTTTGCGGTCGTATCGACGATGATGCCCTACGGCAATATCTGCTGCACCAAATCGTTTTTGATGCGCGGGAAAACTCACGATCAGAGAACCAAACTCATTGACATGTTCAACCCATGAACGCAGTGCTTCGGCATCGTCATCAATATGTTCGAGCACCTCGAATGCGCACACAAGATCGAAGGTTTCATAGGGTTGTATTTGCTCAAGGCCTCCTGAGCGGAACTCTGCATCTGAGAAGTGTGAAAGGCGCTCGGCGGCAACTGCTCCCGACGCGAGGTCGGGCTCAACACCAACGTATTGCCCCCACTGTGCAAGCCGGGTGGAGAAAGCTCCTTGGCCAATTCCTATTTCCAAAATGCTTTTTGGTTGCAGCAAAAGCAATGCCCTCTGCACCAGTGGGGCACGTAGATGTGCCATTGCGGTGAGCGGCGCTTCCCTCGACACCGGCACCTCGCCACTTGCTGCTTGCAATGCTTCCATAAGCATTGGTGCAATTTGATTGTCACCGAATTTCTCAAGGAAGAGTTTTCTACTATCAGTTTCCAATGCACGTAGCCGTACGTCGTCTTGCAAAAGAGAAACTATTTCATTTGCAAGTGCTTGAGGGTCGCCCGCCGGAACAGTGGCAACCGCATGATCAAGGTGGTTGCGAATGGCTGGGGTGTCGGCAGTAATAATGGCTTTACCCATTGCCATGCACTGGAAAACTTTGTTGGGAATAACGCGCGACGACTTTGCCCCTGTGCCGAAGATGCCCAGGCACACCGATGCTTCGGCAATTTTTGCAGGAAGATCAGTTTCTGAAACCGAATTGAGCAATTCAATCGGAGCGTTGAGCTCACGAATGATTTTTTCTATACGCGGGCGCTCTTGACCATCGCCGATGAGACGGATGCGATACTCCTTTGGTAGCAAAAGCGATGCACGCACAATGAAATCAATTCCTTGTAACGGAATGTATGTTCCGTAAAACAAAACAACTTTTTCTGGCGTTGGTGCAGCTACCACTGGCGCATAAATATTGCTATCTGCCCCTACCCACACTGTTCGCCATTTGTTTGGCGTAGTAGAAGTTTCTTTAGCAAATGCTTCAATGTCTTCTGGAGTGTCAGCGAGTATGAGAGTTGCTAGCTTCACCGACAATGCGTCGACGCTACGCAGCACCTTTGCCGTGAGTGACGTTGATGAAACTATGTTTCTGTCGTCTACAACGGTCTCGTGCAGTGAAACAAAGTAGTCAATCACCATTGGTACACGCACAATGCGACACAGCGCACCTACCACCACAGCGTCAAACTGGCATGGGTGCGGTACGAGCACCACCGATGGCCGGCGACGTGGGTTCAGTGTTTGGCTTAGGAGTACTGCAGCCAATTGTCCGTATACGGCCACAGCACGCAGAGCACGTTGAATTTTTCCTTGACGAACATCT
>JAURNB010000167.1 GCA_030830415.1 Acidimicrobiales bacterium
TCGCAGCAAACCGCAAGCCGTACTACGACGATGAAGTTCTTGAAGGTAAGAAAATTGAGCGCACTCAGTTATTGGGTCTCGCTTTTCTCGCCATCATCACCGTGTCGCTGCCTTTGTATTGGGTGCTTGAACCAGGTCGCCAAGAAGGTGCTGAACGTGGCTTCGACAAGCGTTTTGCGAGCTGGGGCTCAAAACTTTTTGCATCAACAGCCGAAGGCGGATTTAACTGCGCAGGTTGCCACGGCGGTATGAAAGCAACGGGCGGTAACGCACCGTTCGCTATTACCGATGTCAAAACAAATGAAGTGAAGTCGGTGACGTGGAAAGCACCTGCTTTGAACAACGTGTATCACCGCTTTAGTGAATCAGAAGTTCGTTTCATCTTGGAATACGGTCGTCCGTTCTCACCGATGTCACCATGGGGCCTTGTCGGCGGTGGTCCAATGAACGAACAACAAATCAATAACCTCATTGTGTATCTCCGCACCATTCAGGTGCCGCGCGAAAATTGCGATAACCCGAACGACGATGCACGCACATGCATTGGCGGAACAATGCCTGCTTCCTCGCAAAAAGAATTGCAAGCAGAAGCAGTTCGTCTTGTGAAAAGCGGTGCGTATAAGTCTGTTGGCGAAGCACTGTTCAACCTCGATCTCGGAGGCGGTGCCTACTCTTGCGCACGTTGCCACACCAAGGGCTGGTCGTACGGCGACCCACAAGTCACTGGCGGCGGAGCATTTGGTCCGAACCTCACCGGTGGATCCAGTATTCGCCAATTCCCAAATCAAGACGACATGATCGCCTTCATTAAGGGTGGGTCAGAGTACGGAAAGAAATATGGCGAGCAAGGTCAAGGTGGGGGACGCATGCCTGGTTTTGGTGGCATCTATAGCGATGAACAAATTAAGTCCATTGTGGAATATGTGAGGAGCCTCTGATGCTTTCCGTTTTGTTTGCTGTCAGTTGGGATCCAGAAATCCGCGGCATCATTGTGGTGCTGTGCATGTTCCTTGTGTTGTGTGGCGGTACATACCTTGTTATCGGAACAAACATAGGTGCGCGTTTAGGTATTCTCGTTTCACTTGCTGCCCTTGCCGGTTGGATGGCAATGATGGGTGCTGTGTGGTGGATATATGGCATTGGCTTAAAAGGCCGTGAAGCAACGTGGAAACCAGCCAGTCCCATTTCCATTATCCGTGACGGCACTTTATTGAGTAGTGCTGAAGTGATTGATGGGCCCATCAAAATTGCTGCCGGTGCATCGCCAGCGGAAGTGGCAGCCACCGTCAAGAAGCAACTCGAAGCCGAAAATTGGGTGCGACTCGACGATGCAGATCCACGTCGTGGACAAGCAGCCGCTTCTGCAGACGACATCATCCAAAATCGAGCAAAGGAATTTGCTGCGGGTGAGTATCTCACGTTGTCGGTATACGACCGCGGCGGAGAGCGATCACCAAAAATTAATGACTCGCTCGACTTCCTTGCGTTTTTCCATGCTCCACGTTATGCGCTTGTAGAAATTGCACCGTTGTTGCCACAGCGCGTAGAGCCAGCTCGTGCACCTGCAAAGCCAGTCATCGATTCGTCACAGCCGCACCGTTATTTGCTGATGATTCGCGATCTCGGTTCAAAGCGTCAGCCAGCGATTTTCATTACCTTAGGTTCTTCTTTGATTTTTGCAATTCTTTGCTGGTTGCTTCATCGTCGAGATCGTTTTGTGATGGAGAATGCAACTGGTGAGTTGAACCCGGCGAAGGTTTAAACCATGGGGCAGTATCTTCCGATACTCGCGTTGACGGTGTTGGCAACTCTTTTTGGAGTTCTCAGTTTGGTGGCGTCACGGTTGCTCGCACCAAACAGAGGCAATGCTGCCAAGGAAGCGCCTTACGAATGTGGCATCGTGCCAAGTCGCGATAATCCGCAGCGATTCCCCGTGTCCTTTTATATTGTCGCGATGCTTTTCATCATGTTCGATATCGAAATCATTTTCGTATATCCATACGCGGTCGATCGTGAATTTCTCGGCTCGTACGGATTTTTCGAGATGCTCACATTCAGTTCAATTTTCTTCGTGACGTTTGTATATGTAGTGGCTCGAGGAGCTCTCGATTGGGGACCACTCAAGAGTGGTCGTCGTGTAGATGGCAACCTCACCGAAGTGGTCTCGGCTAACCGCACGGTTTCTTCTACAGTGCGCCGCGTAGGTAGCGATGGTCGCGAAACGGAGTTTGCAGCGTAATGGCAATTGTACGTGACGTTCTTGATGATGGTTTGGGCGGGCTTGAACACAACTTCCTTACAGGTCGCGTTGAAGATCTGGTCAAATGGTCGCGTTCTCGCTCATCCTGGGCAGCAACGTTTGGGCTTGCATGTTGCGCAATTGAAATGATGGGAACTGGTGCTGCGCACTACGACCTGGCGCGATTTGGAATGGAAGTGTTTCGCGCATCCCCACGCCAAGCCGACATCATGATTGTGGCCGGACGTGTGAGCCAAAAAATGGCACCCGTCATGCGTCAGGTATACGACCAAATGATGGAACCCAAGTGGGTCATCTCAATGGGCGTGTGCGCATCAACCGGTGGCATGTTCAACAACTACGCCATTGTGCAAGGCGTCGACCAAATTGTTCCTGTCGACGTATATGCACCAGGGTGCCCACCAACACCAGAAACTCTCATTCATGCAATTGAAACACTGCATCAGCTCATTGAAGACGGTGAAATCATGCGTCGCCGTGCAGCTACAGGTGCTGGGGCCAATGTGCACATCACTGAAATAGCAGCGGGTGCAACTACGACGCCAATAGTTCTCGGAGCGCGTTAAACCATGAGTGAAGCAGTAGCAGATACCTCTGTGCCCGCGGAGCAATTGTACGGTTGTGAAGTGACGTATTCGCGCGGCGAAAAAGTCATTCATGCCTCGCGCGAAAATTACATTGCAACGTTGAAGAAGGCCATCGACGATTCATTCACGATGTGCACCGACCTCACCGCTGTCGATTTCCTTACGTATGCATCTCCAAATCGCCAACTCCCATCAAGTGTTGTTGGACAACGTTTTGAAATTGTGCTCAATCTCATTTCTTTAGAGAGGCGCGAACGCTTGCGCTTGCGAGTTCAAATTGCAGACGGTGAAGAATCGTTGCCAACGGCATTCGATCTTTATCCAGGGACCGAAGCAATGGAACGTGAAGTGTTCGATATGTTCGGTATTCACTTCGAAGGTCATCCAGACCCTTCACGCATTTTGATGCCTGAAGACTGGGAAGGTCATCCGCTGCGCAAAGATTTTTCGGTTGGTCGCATCCCTGTGCAATTCAAAGGTGCTCCATCATGACAAGCAATCTCATTACGGCAACGCCTGCAGCAACCGGCGAAGGCCCACAAGAAATGCGTTCACGCAGCGAACTCACTGCAAAAGAAGTACTACGTGAAGTTGGCTCTGTACTACGCATGAGCGAAAAAGACGCTGCAGAGCTCACAAGCAGTCCTGTTGAAAACGACGAAGAGCAAACCATGATCATCAACATGGGGCCACAACACCCAAGTACGCATGGTGTGTTGCGATTGATGCTCGAACTCCAAGGTGAAAAAGTTCTTCGTTGTAAACCCATCATCGGCTATTTGCATACCGGTATGGAAAAGCAGGGTGAAGAACTCACCTACATGCAAGGTGGCACCAACGTCACTCGTATGGACTATGCCTCACCATTGAATAACGAGTTGGTGTTCTCGCTCGCTGTAGAAAAACTCTTGGGAATTGATGGCGATATTCCAGAACGTGCAACGTGGATGCGCATGTTGTTGTCTGAACTCAATCGCATGAGCAGTCACCTTCTCTTCATGGCAACAAACGGCATGGACATGGGTGCTGTTTCCATGATGATTTACGGGTGGCGTGAACGCGAAGAAGTGTTGCGGTTTTTCCAAAAGGTAACCGGTCTGCGCATGAACCATAACTTCATTCGCCCTGGTGGACTCGCAGCAGACCTTCCTGCCGGCTGGCGCGATGATGTGCTTGCCATCTTGGAAGGCCTGCCAGCACGTTTGGCAGAGTACGACGTCCTCATGACCAACCAACCCATTTGGCGCGAGCGTCTTCAA
>JAURNB010000168.1 GCA_030830415.1 Acidimicrobiales bacterium
GCAGCGGCAATTGCCGCTTGTAAACCTGCGGGTCCTGCACCAATAACCAATACATGTTGAGGCGTGGGGGAAAGCTTCACGTGTTGTGTGGCTTTCCATTCGGCTTCGCGCCCAGTTTGTGGGTTTTCAATGCAACCGAGCCAACGATTGAGCCCCATGCGTCCCACGCACTCTTGGTTACAGCTCAAACACAAGCGAATGTCGTCGGTTGCGCCTGCACGTGCTTTAGCTGCAAAGTCGGGGTCGGCTATTTGTCCGCGTACCACTCCAACGAGATCGCAGTGTCCATCGGCCAACGCACGCTCTGCTTGAAGTGGGTCTTTGAAACGACCAACTCCAACGACGGGAAGGTCGACTGCTTTGCGAATGGCTGAAGGAATAAATGTTGCGTATCCGGGTGGAATATGCATTGATGCTTCAATCATGAACAAGCTTGCAGTTGCTACGCCAATTGATGTGTTGATGTAGTCGACGTTGCCTGATGCTTCTACAAGTTTGGCAATTTCCACTGCCTCATCGATGGTGGTTCCGCCTTCAATGAATTCGTCTCCACATAAACGAACGCCTAAAGCGAGGTCGTTGCCAATTGCTTTACGTACCGCTGAGGAAATATCGAGCAGCAAGCGTGCGCGGTTTGAAAGTGTTCCGCCGTATTGGTCGGTGCGTTTGTTTGTTGCTGGTGAAAGAAATCCACGAACAATAGAAGAATGGCTGCACTGCAGTTCAATGCCATCGAACCCACCTTCAGCGCAGTTCTCTGCAACGGTGACGTAGCCAGCAATGATGTCGTCAATATCGCTTTGAGTGACTGCTTTAGGTACTTCGCGAAAGAGCGGGTCGGCAACTGCACTCGGTGCCCATACAGGAAGCCGGCTGTACATGCTGCTCGCCTGCCCTCCGTTGTGGTTGATTTGCGCAAAAATAGGTGTGCGGTGTTGGTGTACCGCCGATGTGATGTTGCGGTAACCAGGTATGACGTCTCGGTGGAAGCCGTGGATGAGTTTTTCGTATGGCCAGTCGGTGGGATGCGTTGAATGCTCTTCGGTAATAATGAGCCCAGCTCCACCAGCTGCCCGTGCCGCATAGTAAGCGCTGTGTTGTTCTGTGGGTTTGCCGTTGCGCGCGTAGTTCGTGAGATGGGCACTAAAGACAATGCGATTACGTGTGGTGACAGGCCCCAGTTGGAGCGGGGTCCACAAGTACTTGTAACTCACAAAGACAGAGGTTAGGTGGCTTTCGAGGGAAGTGATGGCTCGAGACCAGAACGGAGCCGTCTGAGATTAGGAATATGCCGAATGACCACCAAAACTCCGATGCCGACAGTTGCCCCCACTTCCCAACCGGGCGCACCCGCTGCTGCAATACAAACAGGCAAGAGAAAGGTAATGATGAGCGAAGAAACGGATGCTTTTTTTGTTGTTTTACTGAGCACTGCCCATAAAAAGAGAAGTCCGAGGCTGATGAAGGGGTGTACCACGAGCATGGCGCCCGATGCTGTGGCGACCCCTTTGCCGCCAGCGAAGCGGCGAGTGATGGGGTAGACATGGCCAATAACGGCCGCAGCAGCACACCAAAAGGCTGCTGCATTGCCAAAAATTGCCAAGCCGAGTCCGGTTGCGACAGCACCCTTCACCGCATCAAGACCGTAAACGTATGCGCCTTTTCTCATTCCTAATGCGCGGGCAACATTTGATGCACCTGGGTTGCCTGAACCAACCGCAGTGATGTCGATGCCATTTGCCTTGGCCACCATGATGGCGCTCGGGAATGTGCCGATGAAGTATCCGGCAGTTGCAAGAAGAACGACGAGAAAGTAGTGCACGATTACAGCATAAACACTGCACGCCGTGCTTCGAGGACAGCCTCAAGGATGGTGCGTGGAGCCACGGAGTCGCCGGCAAGATGAAACTGCGGTGCGATGTGCTCGGTGGGAAGGCGAAAGCCACAGTCGATGAATGCTGCTGCCTCATATGTGGTGGTCTCGCCCGAATAGCGGTCTTGCACTTCAATGCATACACCCTGAGCAGACTTTGTCACGCCGCGCACAAGCGCGCGTTTCACCACGCGTGTTCCATGCTGTGCCAAGCGAACATTGGCAGGAGCTAAATCGCCTGAACGTGATAGCTCATTTCCGGCAATGTTGTCGGGAGTAATGAGAATTGCGCGTTGGCCGAGCCATTGTGCGAGAGCAATTGCAATAGGGCCACCAATAGGGTCGTGCAGAAGAATGTCGCCACTTTCAGGAAGTGCACAAGAACCATTCATCACATCGACAACGTCAAATGCGGCTGAGTGGTCGGGCAACGTATAGGTAGGGACCCCCGGGCGTGAGCCCGTGCATTGTAGAACAACATCTGCACCAAGGTTTGTTGTTTCATCGACACTCACCCCAAAATGAAACCGCACACCAAGAGCTACACATTGTTCGTATAGCCAATGCACAAATGTGCCACCTGGGCCTGCAAAAGCAGCAACCCCGCCTGCGGCATTTCGTTGTTCGTATACCTCAACCAAGTGGCCTCGGCGAGCGGCTGTGTACGCAGCTTCCAGGCCCGCTGGCCCTGCGCCAACGACGGCGACTTTCTTCGATGCAACTTGTGTATACCAATTGGGGTCGGTGCTCTCGTGGCCAGATGTGGGTTCAACAACGCAAGTAACAATGGGGTTGCGTGCATCACGTACTTGGCATGTTTGGTTGCACCGAATGCAGGGGCGAATCTTTGCTACGTCGTCAGCCAGCATTTTGTTGACCAAGTCGGGGTCGGCAATTTGTGCCCGGGTCATTTCAACACCCGCACACACGCCTTGCTCTACAGCGCTCATCGCCATGTGTGGTTGAACAATAGAACCTTGCAAAAAGACAGGAATGTTGAGTACTTCTTGCACACGCTGGGTGATGTCGGTATTGAAACCTTCTGGTTCATGAAAATCGGGGCGAGTTTTTTCGACGGAGAAAATGGAGCCACGAACAACTACCAAATAATCGAGCCCACACGTTGCAAGTTGAGGCGCAAGTTCCACTGCCATGTCGGGTGTAATACCTGCCCACGGTGCAAGTTCATCGCATGAAAGTCGCAGACCAATGACGGCATCGCCAATTGCTTCTCGCACTTTTTCAATGATGGTTCGCGCAAACAAAGTTTTATCTTGACCCCATGCATCGTCGCGATGATTCGTGAGGCCAGAGAGAAATTGACGTACCAAGCTGTGCTGACCAGCATTGATTTCCACACCATCACAACCGGAAGAAACTGCAATACGTGCAGCGTTGACGAAGCCTTCAATGACTTCGTCAACATCGGCTTGTTCCATCCACTTCGGAACTTCACGGGAGTTCACTTCGGGTACTCGGCTTGGCGCCCATAACGGTTGCTGGTGGTATGCAGAAGTACCTTGCCCACCGGAGTGATCGAGTGATGCAATGACTAAACATTTTTCTTTATGCAACTCTTGAGAAATTTTGTTCAGTGATTCTGCGCAGTGTGATGCAAGTGGCGCGCGTTCGTACGGCCAGTCGCTGTGGTGGACGCTCATGCCTTCCAGCACTATGACGCCACAACCACCTTGTGCTCGTCGCGCGTAATAGGCAATGTGCTGATCGCTA
>JAURNB010000169.1 GCA_030830415.1 Acidimicrobiales bacterium
TACATGCGCCGCCTTGCCACCGTTCTTTTCATGGGCGTTGCCACGTTCATTGTTTTTCCTGCTGCCCCACCTTGGATGGCCGCCCGCGATGGTCATTTGTCGGGCAAGTTGGCTCGACCTGCGGTGCGCGGTTGGAGCCATATTGGTCTCGACACCGTCTCGAACGTGATTGAGCGTGGCCGTGAAGTAGTGAACCCCGTTGCCGCAGTGCCGAGTTTGCATGTGGCGTTTTCGCTTCTTGTGATCTTGTTTTTCGCACCACAACTACCGAAGTATCTCAAACCGTTAGTCGTCATTTTCCCTGTGTGCATGATGGCGACATTGGTCTATTTCGGCGAGCACTACATCATTGACGGTGTTTTAGGCGTTGCCTACGTGCTCATTGCGTTTCGCTTCTGGAACAACTACGAATCCCCAACTAAGGGTTCTCGGCGCCGTATGTATCGTTTTTCGCGACAATCTGCGCCGAGAAATGAGATTTCTTAAGCAGTGAACTGCACAGCGGCACGCTCAGCAATGAACGGCCCCAACACTTCTTTGCGCACGCGGTTGTGTTCTGGATGCGTATCGTAAATTTTCCAGTCGTCAGCTGAATCAAATTCGGCAACAACAACAAAGTCGAAGTTAGTAGGTGCACTCACCCCGGCATCGGGGCCAAAACGATATTTCTTTACTTCTGTTACATGCTGCGATAACGCCTTCAAAGTTTCTGAAATGACTGCAATTCGTTCTGGAGATATTTTTTCTTTCCAACGAAATGCAACGACGTGAATAAACATTGTGTCCTTACTGCAAACCGGCGAACTGGCCGCCATCGATATTGATACTTGCACCCGTGATGAATTTGGCTTGCTGACTTGCAAGAAATGCAACAGCCTCACCGAAATCGCTAGGGTCTCCTACGAATCCAACAGGAATACTTGTTGCCATTGCTTCTAAGGAACTTCCGTAAACACCCTTGATGCGATCCGTTGCATGAACTCCTGGCTGAACAGTATTTACCGTGATTCCCATTGCAGCTACATCGCCGGCCAACGACTTCAAATAACCTGTGACCCCAGCACGCGCGGTATTTGAAAGAGCGATTTGTGGAATGGGTTGACGAACTGAAATAGAGGTAATGGCAATAATGCGACCCCAACCTGTTTCACGCATGTGTGGAAGCGCTGTTTGACACATTGAAATGACCGACAACAAGCTGAGCTCAAGAGCCATGGAATACATTTCAATAGGCATGTCGATGGCATTTCCTGGAGGCGGCCCGCCACCATTTGTCACCAAAATATCAATACCACCAAGTCGGGTCATCGCATCTTCTACAAATGCGCGAGCTCCTTTTTGCTCCGACACATCATGTGTGATGCCAATGCACCCATGACCCACTGTTGCTACTGCTGCATTGAGTCGTTCTTTGTCGCGACCACAAATCACCACCTGTGCTCCGTTCGCCGCTAGTGACACCGCACTTGCCAAACCCAGCCCAGAAGTTCCTGCAGCAACAACTGCCTTTTTACCCGCGATTCCTAGATCCATATGAAGACATTACTGAATAGACAAGGCGATGCCCATTGCTCAATGAGTGCGGTAAGGTGGCTATTACCTAGGGGTGAGAACAATGGACAATCCAGCTATCGACATGCGTCATCTCGACGCAATTGCTGACGCAGATCCGTATCCGTACTGGTATGACGATGCCGACGAGCCCGACTCGAATCCGACACTCGTTCGTACCGAAAGTTGCGATTTATGCATTGTTGGGGGTGGTTACACCGGGTTATGGACCGCCATCATCGCAAAAGAGCGCGACCCATCACGTGACGTCATTTTGATTGATGCCCATGAAGTGGGTTCCGCGGCAAGTGGACGCAATGGCGGCTTCATGGACTCTTCGTTAACGCATGGTGTGGCAAATGCTCAGCAACGCTTCCCCGATGAAGTGAACGTCCTGGAAGAACTGGGTTTACACAACCTCAACGAAATTGAGTCGGCTATCCGCCGTTACAACATCGACTGCGACTACGAACGCACGGGCGCAATTGATGTTGCAACGAGCTCGCACCCCGCCTCTTACCTTGCAGAACTTCGTGACGATTACCAACAACTCCGTTCACTTGGGCAATCTGTTGAATGGCTCGACCAAGAGACATTGCGCAGCCAGGTGCACTCGCCTACTTACTCAGGTGGTCTCTGGCGCAAAGATCGTGCGGCACTTGTTGACCCCGCACGTCTTGCGTGGGGTTTGAAAACTGCAGCGGAATCTTTAGGCGTGCGCATTTATGAAGACAGCAAGGCAACAAGTGTTGAAAAAGACGGTGTTGGCGTTTTGGTTGACACACCACTTGGCCGTGTGCGTGCAGGAAAAGTTGCGCTCGGAACAAATGCTTTTAAACCACTACTGAAGCGTTTAGGCCACTACGTAGCCCCGGTATACGACTATTGCCTCGTGACCGAGCCACTAACTCCAGCACAACTCGCCAGCATTGGTTGGCAAAATCGACAAGGCATATCTGATATTCCCAACCAATTTCACTACTACCGCCTCACCGCCGACAACCGCATTTTGTGGGGTGGCTACGACGCGATGTACTACTTCCGCGGAAAAATGAATACAGAACTTGAATCACGCCCCGAGTCGTGGGCTCTTCTCTCGCAACATTTCTTCCAAACGTTCCCGCAGTTGGAAGGCGTTCGATTTTCTCACGCCTGGGGCGGGGCAATCGATACCTGCACCCGCTTTAGTGTTTTTTGGGGTCGCGCAATGGGCGGTCGTGTTGCTTATGCGCTTGGATACACCGGTCTTGGTACAGCGTCCACA
>JAURNB010000170.1 GCA_030830415.1 Acidimicrobiales bacterium
CTTGTCACTCGCTACTCCAGAAGCAATTCGTTTGCTCGATGCTGTTGGTCGTCGTTGGGTGAGTGTGGAAACAGTGGGTGTAGGTCAAGTAGAAGTAGAAATTGCGGGCAAGGCCGACACCACAGTGGTGGTGTTGAACCCAGGCTGGGGCGACTCGGTGCAGGCCAACAAAGCTGGCCTCATGGAAATTGCCGACGTTTTTGTTATTAACAAAGCCGATCGCAAAGGTGTCGACGAAACGCGTCGCGACATCGAACAAATGCTCGAACTGTCCGACTTGTCACACGACGCATGGGTGCCCACCATTGTGCCCACCGTTGGTTCCACAGGCGACGGTGTTCCTGAGTTGTGGGATGCCGTGTTGGCGCATCGTGCATATGCCGAAGCATCGGGCCAATTGCGTGAGCGCAGGGCCTTTCGTTTGCGTGAGGAACTGCGAGAAATTGTTGCTCGGCGCCTCGAGCAAAAGGCTCGTGAATTGTGCGTGGGTGACGAATGGGAAACATTGCAGGGCGAAGTGCTGAATCGCACCACCGACCCTTGGGCAGCAGCCGACCAGATGTTGCGCGGTGTCGGGGCCTAACGGCTACCGTCATGAGGTGACTTCAAACAATCTTGTCCTGCTCGAACGCCGCGCCGATGGCGTTGCCGTTATTACTCTCAACAACCCGAAGGTCAATGCGCTATCGCAAGCCGTGTTAGCTGAACTGCGCGACATTGCCCACGACCTCATCAACAACCGCCCGGGTGCTGTTGTGGTCACTGGTGGCGAGCGCATCTTTGCTGCTGGAGCCGATATTTCCGAATTTGGTGGGCCCAGTGAAGCGCGCCGCATTGGCCAGGGCTTCCACGACGCCTTGAACGCCGTTGCTGCAATTCCTGCATTCACCATTGCCGCAGTGAGTGGTTTTGCCCTTGGCGGCGGATGCGAGCTTGCATTGTCATGCGACTATCGCATTGGTGCACCTAAGGCCACCTTTGGCCAGCCAGAAATTCTCTTGGGCATCATTCCTGGTGGTGGCGGCACACAACGCTTGCCACGTCTTGTTGGTCCGAGCCGTGCCAAGGAAATCATGGTCACTGGCCGTCAGGTGCAGTCGGAAGAAGCATTGCGCATTGGTTTGCTCGATGAAATTGTTCCTGCCGAAGAACTCCACGTGCGCGCGTTGGCACTTGCAGCTCAAGTTGCAGCTGGTGCCACTGTGGCTGGTGCTCTCATCAAACATGCGGTCGATGCAGGTTTGTCGATGACCTTGTCTAACGGGCTCTCATTAGAGAAGCAATCGTTTGAAGATGTATTCCATAGCAAAGACAGCCAAACCGGCGTGAAAAGCTTCTTGGAAAACGGGCCAGGCAAGGCAACTTTCGAAGGAAAGTAAATATGAATGCCCCCAATGAGCACGCCCATGAAGGCGTGAACTACGACGGCATCGTGGGCCCTGCCCTAGCTTTAGGTTTTGCTGTGTTTATCTTTGCTATTTCTTTTGGCGTGTTATGCGTGAATGCTGGGGGAAGCGTGCCAAAAGCAATGGCGATGTCGCTCTTGGTATTCACGGGCGCATCACAGTTTTCTGCAGTGAGCGTTATTGCTGCCGGAGGAACTGCCGTGAGTGCAGTTGTTGGTGCACTATTGCTTGGTTCGCGCAACGCCATTTACGGAGTTGCAGTTGCGCCGTGGTTGCCAGGCAGCTTGAAATATCGCGTTGCGGCAGCGCAATTCACCATCGATGAAACAACGGGCATGACGCTGGTGCAAAATTCACCTGCACGCAAGAAGCGTGCGTTTTGGGTAACAGCAGCAAGCATCTATGGCTTTTGGAATGTAGGAACACTCATTGGTGCACTGGTAGGAAACAGTTTCGACACGCAAAAGTATGGCCTCGATGTGGCGTTTCCTGCCGCGTTCGTTGCCATGGTTGCGCCGCTCTTAGCTACACGCAAAGCTCAACTCGCAGGCATTGGTGGGGCAGTGGTGTGCTTAGCAACAACGCCATTTCTTCCTATTGGTGCTCCCATTGTGATGTCGGCCGTTGTTGCTCTCATTGCACTCGTGCCTACGCAACGAAAGACGCAAAGCGCATGACTTGGACCGTGGTGTTAGTGCTCTCGCTCGGCGCATTTTTGTTAAAGGTCTTTGGCTTCGTTGTTATTGGCGATCGCAAGTTTCCGCCACAAGTAGAAGCTGTCATTGCTCTTATTCCTGCAGCGTTGTTGTGCGCGCTCATTATGAAAGACACATTTACTGCGGGTCACGACCTGCAAATTGATGCACGTGCAGTGGGGTTAGTTGTTGCAGTGCTGGGTGTGTGGCGCAAAGTGCCGATATGGCTAGTAATTGTGCTGGCCTGTGCTGCTACAGGAATAACGCGCGCAATTTCTTAAGGTTGCGTCGCCAAATGGTTTTCATGACCAGCGAGCCACCCACTACTTCACCAATTGCACCGCCAAGCCACCAAGGGAAGTGCAGTTCTTCACTCCATGTGAATTTGCTGAGGCCTGGTGTTGCTGCTGGCTCAATGGTGAATTGCCCGGTACCGGTGACCACGCCAGTATGAGTAACACCCATCACGCGTTCTGGTTCCCATGCGGTAATTTCCATATGGTCGGTGAGGCGAATAGGGCCCACCTTGGTGTCGCACAAAAACTTGGTGCCCACACCACGGCGTTGTTCGTTCACAAAACGAATGGCAACGGCATCGGCCATCCACTCGGTGTGGTTTTCAATAGGTTCAACCACTTCCCACACGCGAGCGGGGGTAGCGGGAAGTTCAATAGAAACAGTGATGCGTGCCATTAGATACCTGCTGCGCTTTTGAGTTCGAATGCGGCGTCTTCTGGCGGAACAATGTTGATGAGTACGCCAGTACCGCGCTCAAAGCCCGCAGCAGTAGTGAGTTTTGGCCACAAGTGAATGTGCCAGTGGAAGTTGCCCGAGTGGTGCGAAGGCGCGGTGTGGAATACAAGGTTGTAGGCCACATCGCCGAGCGTTGCATACATGATGGCAAGTGAGTCGCGAATTGCTGTGCCAATGCCAGTGAGTACCGCATCGGTGGAATCGGTGAGATGCACATCGTGCGATTGCGGAATGATGAGCAGTTCGTATGGCCCACCGCTCCAGTACGGGCACAATACAAATGCGTGCTCGTTGTCGATGATGACGCGCTTGTTGTCGACACGCTCGGCCTCGATGGTGGTGCACAAAATGCATCCACCCTTGAAGCGCTCAAATGCGCGTTCTTCTTCAAGAATTTCACCTGGCACAAAGGGCAAACCAAGAATTTGTCCGTGTGGGTGAGCAAGTGAAGCGCCAGCTTCACGACCATGATTAATGAACGCTTGTGTGTAGCGCACGTTTGAAGTGCGAGCGTGTTCTTCGAAGCGGTGCTTCAACGCTTGCATCACATTGTGAATGACTTCGTCGGTGAAAGTGCCAACGCGCGCATTGTGGTCGGGAGTAATAACAAAAACTTCGTGAATGCCACTGGCATCGGCCATGGTGTGCACGGGGCCAAGGTTGTGCACTGCCAAGTTGCCGTCACCGTCGAAAGCGGGGTAGAGGTTGGGCACCACTCGCAAGGTCCACTTGCCTTCGCTGTCGTGTTGTTCTAACGCCGGTGGAGTTGCTTCTTCGTTGCCTGGGCAAAAAGGGCATGCTCTGTTGGGGTCGGCTTCTACCTGCATGAGGCGCGGTACAAAGTCGGTGGGGCGCTTGGCGCGGTCGGCCACCAGGGTTACCCAACGGCCAGTTAGAGGGTTTAGACGTAATTGACTCACTACTTAAACTCTACGTCTCCATACGCCCACTTGCCGTGCACTGCCTGCATGAAAAGGCGTGAAAGCAAAATCTTCCCAACGATCAGTGCAAATGAGTCCGGCCGCAGCTGCCATTTCATCAATTTGGGCGGGTGTGGAATAGCGAATGCGCCAAGGTCGTTCCACAACTGAACCATCGGGTGACGTTGAGGTAAACACGCCATGACCAATTTGGGTGATGGGGTCGTAATCACTCGAACTCTGCGCAGTGTGGGCAATGGTGGGCGCAGTTGAACTGGTGCCCGTGAGTACCGCGGTTTCTAACACCACGGCACCACCTGGGGTGAGTCGTTGTGCAGCTGCTTGCAGGCACTTGCGTTGTGCTTCTTGCGAATCGAGGTTGAAGAACGTGTTGAACGTGCAAAAAATGACGGTGAATGGCCCGCGAGGTAAATCGTTGGCCATGTCGCCTTGTAGCAAGTGAACGCGTTCAGCAACGCTCGGGTTCATGTGGGCAAGTTTCGTACGGCACTGGGCAAGCATCGCTTCCGATTCATCAATGCCCCACACACCGCGCCCCGGTGCAAGCAGTTCGGCAAGAGGAATTGCAATGCGACCCGTACCAATGCCGAGTTCGCACAGGTTCCCGCCGCTCGACAAAGCATGTAGGGCACGTGCCGTTGCTGGCGCATCGGTGACATGTTCGTACCATTCGTCATAAACATCGGCAAAAGCATCGCCATACAGCGGGGGCTCGTTGTTGCTCACGGAACTAGTACAGCGCATCGAGAGATAGATTGCACGTATGGCAACCGATGTGGTGTATCTCGATCATGCAGCCACCACTCCTATGCGCGCCGAAGCTATTGCGGCCATGGAGCCATTTCACAACGTGCAATACGCCAACCCGTCGGGTTCGCACCGTTTTGCTCGCGATGCACGCAAAGTGCTCGACGAGTGCCGCGACGATGTTTCCGATGTCTTTGGCTGCCATGCCGGAGAAATCATCTTCACTGGTGGCGGCACCGAGGGCGACAACGCTGCCATTTTCGGGGCTCTGCGCCGGTTGCAGTCGCACAACGTAACAACGCAAGTGGTGTGCTCGGCAAGTGAACACCACGCGGTATTGCATTGTGTGGAACACGTGGGTGGCGTTGTGGTGGGCACCGATGCATATGGTGCCATCAACCTCAATGAGCTCACAGAAACACTCACGCGTTTACATGCGCAAGGTGTGAAGCCCGTGGTGTCGGTGATGGCCGTGAACAACGAAGTAGGCACCATCACCAACATGGAAGAAGTGTCGCGCATTGTGCGGCGCTATGCACCCACAGCAATTTTGCATACCGATGCAGTGCAAGGTGCATGTTGGGTCGATCTCGCTCACTTAGTTTCACTCGTCGACATTCTCACCTTGTCGTCACACAAGTTTGGTGGCCCAAAGGGCAGCGGCATTATGTATTTGCGCAATGGTGTGCATCTTGAACCACTCATTTTTGGTGGCGGACAAGAACGCGACCGGCGCAGTGGCACACACAACGTTGCTGGCATTGCATCTACAACGGCAGCTCTTGTTGCAACAGCAAGCGAGCGTCACAGTGAAAACCTGCGCGTTGCAGAATTAAAAGAACAACTCCTTGCCGGCCTGCATGAAATTGGCGGCATTCACCAAACCGTTCCCAACGAGTTTGCTGTTCCGGGCATTGTGCACGTGTGCGTTGAAGGTGTGGAAAACGAGGCACTGTTGTTCCTGCTTGACGAAGAGAACCTGTGTGCCTCAGCCGCTTCGGCCTGTGCCAGTGGGGCCATGGAACCATCACATGTTTTGGCCGCCATGGGCGTGCCTCGTGAGCGTGCCCAAGGGGCTTTGCGCCTCAGCCTTGGCCATACCACCACGTCGGGCGATATTGCCCGTGCGCTTGGCACATTGGGCAGGGCAGTAGCCCGCCTGCGCGAGCATCAACGCTCCTAGACTCCTTTCCATGAAAGTACTCATGGCGATGTCGGGA
>JAURNB010000171.1 GCA_030830415.1 Acidimicrobiales bacterium
CGAGGATAATCAGATTCCGGTAGCCCCAGAATTGCCAAAATGACATTGAGAGGGAGCGGCATTGCGACATCTCTCGCGAAATCACACGTGCTACCCAACGCGGCCATGTTGTTCACTGATGCCATCGACAACGATTCCAATCGACTCTCTAAACGCTGCAGGCTCTTGGGCAAAAACCAGTCGGATGTGACTCCACGCAATGCGCGATGTTCGGGGTCGTCAACGTGAATGAGAGTACGAAGTAAGTTGCCCTGTTCTGCTGCGCGCTGGTCGCTTGCTTTATCGGCCAATACAGGGCGAGGTTCATTAATGAAAATACTGTTTCGCGCCTCAACCGACATCACATCGCTATGACGCGTGATGGCATAGAAAGAGTTGAAGCGCTGGTTTTCGACGTAATGAACTGGACTGTGGTCGCGCAGCACTGAGCACGCCTCATAGAAGTAATTCTCGTCTGTATATGCAGATGGCGTGACAAAAACTTGCCCTGCTTCGTGAACCGACAACATGCTTACCCCCTAAGGGGAAATATTAGTTGATGGCAAGGCTTATTCGTTACCCACCAAGAACGGTGCAACTTCATCTGCTGAACGACCAGCTTCTGCAAGGCCTTGCAGGATGAACGTGTCGATTGTTTTATGCATATGACGCAAGCGGCCCTCTTGGTAGTTGCCGAAGGTAACAGTCTTTTTGCCAGTCGACTTCAAGCCTTGCTGAACAAAGCCGAAGTTCGACATGTCTTGTTCAAACACATCGGCGAGGCCAGCCATGCCAGGAGCTTCTTTCCATGCCTGATCTAACCGCAACTTTGTGGTGACTGCTGGTTCTGGAATGTCTTCGCCGTCTGGCAACGGTGCCATACGGTAAACATCCATGAAGCATGAGTCGGGCGTACGCCCTGGGCGCCAGCGGTACATGAGTGGCTGACCAATACCGGCCCACGGTGCAAAGGCGGGGAAGAGGTGGTACAGAATTGCATCAATGATTTCCGCATCGGTGTAGGAATCGAGATCGGCACGGAACATACCCGACATGCGCTCGCGGAAGGTTTCGGCAACATACGCACGGGCCTGAATGCCATCTGGTGGCTGCACTTGGCTCTGGTCGGAGTAACCGCGTGAACGGCTCGAGAACGCCACAAATTCCGCAGCAACTGTCTGCTCGGTGAGTTGTTCAACAATGTGTGGGCTTTGTACGCCAAATGGGTTGAAGAAGCGCGACACAAATGGCGACTCAGGGTAAATGGAGTACTCGCTGTTTTCGTCACCGCAGAAGGGTTTGATTTGTGGGTGAGTTGCGATGACGTGGTAGCCCTCGCTGAAGGCTTCCATTACAACTTTCCAGTTTGCGGGAACTTCCTTCACGGCATGGAATGCCTTGTAGCGCTTTGATAGAGGGAAATCTTTGAAGTGTTCAATGAGCGTTGATGCAACTTTCTCAAATGGCTCACAGTTGGGATCCATGTTGACGAATACGAGTCCATCCCACAATGCAACTTTTGCTTGTGGAAGACACGTGGGCTTGCTGCCGTGTGTGAATTGAGGGAAGTCCCATTCTCCGGGAACATTCTTCAAGTCACCTTGTACGTCCCATTCCCAGCCGTGGAACGGGCATACGAATGAGGCAACAGTGCCGTCGTCGTCTTTGAGGCGTGTTCCGCGGTGCATACAAGCATTGTGCAAAGCACGAACAACACCGTCATTGCCGCGTGTAACGATGAGTGACTCATCGGCAACGTCGTAAACAACGTGAGACCCTGGTGTAGCTATCTCTGCTTCCAAGCAAGCGAATTGCCAGGTTTTAGACCACATGAATTCTTTTTCAAGGTCGGCAAAAGCCTGTGAGGTGTAACGGGCCTTTTTGACGTCTTCGGAACCCACGTATGGGCTGGCGAACTCGGTGAGAGCCTTGGGTACCGGGCGAGTATCGGTCTTCAGAATCTCTTGAACTTTGGGTCCGCGTGAATGTGAAACGCCTGGGTCGTTATCAAGTGTTGTCATGACTGCCTCCCGTTAAGACCGTGCGCGAGCACGAGTCGAAATATCTATATATCTCTACCGTAAACCATAGGGCTTAGTGGGGTGCGAGTTGGAATATGTAGCAGCCATAGTCAGGTATTTTTTCCCCTGCTACGGTGGCTTTCGAGGTCTTCAGATGAGCAAAAAATGGACGAACTGGGCGGGCAACCAGTCATCACATCCGCAAGCGTGGATCAGGCCTCAAAATATTGCTGAAATCGTTGCTGCCGTAAAAGACGCAAATGCACAAGGAAGGCGAGTGAAGGTCATTGGCTCGGGTCATAGTTTTACCGCAGCCGCCGTTGCGCAAGACGTTCTCATTGAAATGACCCACATGACGAGGGTTTTGGCAGGGCCTGACGAAAACGGAATTGTTGAGGTGGAAGCGGGAATGGCGCTGAGCGCTGTGAACGAGTACCTGTTTCACCAAGGACGAGCACTAGAGAACTTGGGTGATATTGCTTATCAAACAATCGCTGGAGCGATTTCCACCGGAACTCACGGCACGGGTGAAAACATTGGCGGTCTGGCGCAGCAGGTTGTGGGTCTCACCTTGGTCGACGGTGTTGGGAACACCGTGGTGATCGATGAGAACAATCCTTTGCTGCATTTTGTTCGCGTAGGAGTGGGAGCAGTGGGAATCATTGCTCACGTCAAAATTCGTACCGTTCCCAAATTTGCACTGCACGTTAAAGAGAAACCGATGCGTTTGTCGTACGTTCTTGAGAATCTTGAAGATTTGGCATCTCAGAACGATCACTTTGAGTTCTTTTGGATTCCACACACTAAATGGGCGTTGACGAAACGAAACAACAGAACTGAATTGGCATTACAGCCGCTTCCACCATTCAAGAAGTGGTGGCAGAAATCATTCATGGAAAACACTGCATTCGGGTTGGTGTGTCAACTGGGCAAACTCTTCCCAGGTTTAGTTCCACGATTGGCCACTGCACTTCCTGGCTCGGGCAGCACTAGCTACGTCGACGAGAGCTTTCGCGTGTTCGCCTCTGAGCGTCGCGTGAAATTTGTTGAGATGGAGTACGCAATTCCGCGGGAGCACTGTCGCGAAGCTGTTCAAGATATCGAGCGGGTCATTGCAGAGAAGAACTACAAGGTGAGTTTCCCGGTTGAAGTACGCCTCACTGCGCCCGACGACAATGTGCTGTCCACGGCTTACGCCCGCCAGAGTGCATACATTGCGGTTCACATGTTCAAAGGTTGCGACTATCTTCCTTATTTTTCTTCAGTTGCAGAAATCATGGCTAAATATTCAGGTCGACCTCATTGGGGAAAGATGCACTTCCTTACGCATGAAGAGTTGAGCGTTCTCTACCCTCGGTGGAACGAGTTCCTTGAGGTAAGAGATCAGTTAGACCCCACACGAACCTTCCACAACGGTTATTTAGAGCAAGTATTTGGAAAATAGTCCATACAAAAATGTAAAGTTCATTAGTTCCTAGCGTGAAATGAGTACGAATGGCTTCCTTGTCAATTCCTAAGAATCGTTCTGAAGTAACAGCACAGTGGCTTGAGGCCGCTTTGAAAGCTGGCTCTGAAAAGAACCTTGGAAGTATTGCCTCCATTGAGTTGAAACAAATTGGCGAGGGTATTGGTGTGATGGGAGAGCTTTTCCGCGCATCAATTACTTATGCATCAGGTACAGGTCCTTCTGCCGTCATTGTGAAACTGCCATCGCAGGCCGACGCAAACCGTCAGCAGGGAATTGACCTGGGAATGTATGAAGCAGAAGTGAAGTTCTACGATTCACTTGCTGCACAAACAACCGCTCGTTTACCTATTTCGTACTACACGGCTTCTGAAGCCGGAACAGCAAACTTCGTCATCTTGATGGAAGACCTCGGACATTTGTCGATGGTTGTGCAAATGGACGGAATGAACACTGCTCAAACGTCGGCTGCAATTCGCTCTTTGGCTTCGTTGCATGCCAGCTGGTGGGGCAAGGTGGAAACCATTGAAATGGAGTGGGTGCCAAGTGTTATTCACGACCGCATCGTCAACTTTGGGGCAATGTGGCCGATGCTGTGGGAGATGTACCAGCCAAAGTTTGGTCATGTTTTGCCAGAAGGTGCAGTGGAATTCGGAAATTGGCTCAGCGTCAACTACTGGGAAGCGGTGAAGGAATTCGCCACGAGCCCATGGACCCTCTTGCACCTCGACTACCGCGTCGACAACTTGATGTTCGACACAGACCTCAACTCGCCCGATGCGGTTGCTGTCATCGACTGGCAAAGCGTGGGTCGCGGGCCAGCTGGTTACGACCTTGCCTACCTATTGGGTGGAAGCGTCA
>JAURNB010000172.1 GCA_030830415.1 Acidimicrobiales bacterium
GCTGCTCCTCGCGCAACGAATGCCTGCAAGGCGCACTCGACCGCACCGAGCCTTGGGGTGTTTGGGGTGGCGAACTACTTGAAGAGGGACGCATTTGTTCCACCAAGCGTCCGCGTGGCCGACCGGTCACTCGCAATATTCGTGTCACAGCAGTAGAGGAGGTGCCAATCCCCGCTCACCTTGTGGCATGAACCACCGAAAGGGGTACAACAGCGCAAAGTACAGTGCTGTTGTGCCCCTTCGTCCATTACGCCGCCGAATAGCGCTGTTGTCGCTTCTGGTGTTGGTGGTCAGCATTGGCGGCGGATGGCTCTGGAGCAGCCTGGCCGTTACCGAGTCGACCATGGTTCTCACTACGCCGGGCGAAACGCCCTACCCGAATCTGAACACCAATGAAGACATCGAAGGCCAACAGCTTCCCGAGGTTGAACTGCAAACAATTGATGGCAAAGCGCAATCTTCCCAGTCGTTGGTGGGCGCTCCGCTCATCATTAACTTCTGGTACTCCACTTGCGAACCTTGCAGACGCGAGATGCCCGTGCTCGCAGATGCGCATGAAAAATACGGTTCAGAAATCTCGTTCCTCGGGCTCAATATGAATGATTCAGCCAGCATTGCAAAAGAGTTCGCCGAAAAATACAACGTCAAATTTGAAATCGCTTTTGACCCAAGCGGCGCATTTATCAGTGGCCTTGGCATAGCCACTGCCCCAACAACCTTGTTCGTCTCAAAAGATGGCGTGGTGCTCGACCAGGTTGCCGGAGAACTTACGGCAGAAAAACTTGATGCCCTCATCGCAGAGTGGTTTGCTGCATGATCTTTGCACTTGAAGGAAACTTTGCATACAGCTTCATGCTCGGCGTGCTTGCAGCAGTAAACCCTTGCGGCTTTGTTTTACTCCCCGCCTATTTGCTGTACTTCCTGGGCATCGACTCCGACAACAAACAAGCCCCCGTTCGCCGAGCCCTCGTTGTCAGTGCCGCTGTCTCATCGGGCTTTCTGTTGGTATTCATCATCATCGGCACCATCTCAAGGCTATTCACTCAATGGATTGAACTGAATGCGAAATACGCGGGTTTGCTCATTGGCTTGGCGTTAGTGGTAATGGGCATTGCCATGCTTGCTGGTTGGAAACCGTCGTTCACCACACCAACCATTGCAGGACAACGCGATCGTTCGCTGCGTGCAATGTTCATATTTGGCATTGCCTATGCCGTGGCCAGTATCGGTTGCACAATTGGCGTTCTCACCACCGCAATACTTGGATCTATTGGCGTGAATGGTTTCGCATCTGGTGTAATCAGCATTGTTCTTTATGGCACGGGTATGGCGCTTCTCGTCAGCACTCTCACCGTCACACTTGCCATCGCCAAAGGTGGCCTACTTCGCGTGCTGCGAAATGGCCTTCGCTATATGGACAAACTGGCAGCAGGTTTTATCGTGCTTACTGGTCTCTATCTTTCGTGGTATTGGTACGTTGCGATTAGCGAGCGATCCTCCGCAGGAAATGTCACAAGCAATGTTGAAAACTGGCAATCCGATGTTGCCTCGTTCTTGCAGCGCCAAGGTGCCTGGCGGCTTGCCTTTGTATTCGCAGCAGTCATCGGTTTGGCAACAGTTGTAGCAAAGCGCGTTCGACACAATGCTTGATCGTCTGCTCGCACACCCAGATGTTGAAGAAGTATCAGAGTTGCGCAGCACGTTTGGTTTCATGGCATTTCATGGCGGCGGCCTCGAGGAGCAAACCGATGTCATTGCCCGGGCAGCTGCCGAACAATCTGGTGCCTCCTATTACGGCATTCACCAACCAGCCGACCTCAAATGGCACATCCCATCACACCAAATTGATCCGGCCCATTCACCTGCCTTGGAAACGTTCCTAGATCACGTGCACACGGTGATCACCGTGCACGGATATGGCCGGCGCGGTTTATTCACCACGCTTCTCCTGGGTGGAAGAAACCGCGCACTTGCTCGCCACGTTGGCCAACATTTGCGCAACGAACTACCCGCCTACGAGATAGAAGACGACCTCGCCAACATCCCGTCCGACTTAGCGGGACAACACGCCGACAACCCCGTCAATCGGGTGCGCAATAGTGGTGTTCAAATAGAACTGCCGCCACGTGTGCGTGGTTCGAGCCCCTTGTGGTGGGATTGGGAGGGCCCTCACCTCACGCCACACACCACTGCTCTCGTGCGTGGGCTATCTGCGGCCGCTCAAAGCTGGCCGATCTAGGGAGCGAGGCGCTCGATTGTCCACGCAGTAGCGCTGGCATTTGGGCGTGAATATCTAAAGCGGTCGTGCAATCGGCTTGGGCGTCCCTGCCAAAACTCGAACATCGTTGGTGCAATTAACCAACCGCCCCACGAGGGCGGGCGCGGGACATCGGAGCCGTCAAACTGTTTGCGAAATTGCTCGAGCCGTTCGGTGAGCACCGAGCGATCGCTAATGACCTGCGACTGCGGAGAAGCCCATGCGCCCAGCTGAGATTCGCGAGGACGCGAGGCAAAGTATTCATCGCTTTGTTGCTGGGGCACCTGAACCACTTGCCCGCGGACTCGAACTTGGCGATGCAAGTCGAGCCATGCAAAAACTGCGGAAGCAAC
>JAURNB010000173.1 GCA_030830415.1 Acidimicrobiales bacterium
ACGCCTGACAGGGTTGATTTACCAGCACCGTTTGGGCCCATGATGGCATGCACTTCACCGGAGTTCAGTGTGAGATTGATGCCATTTAAAATTTGCTTCCCTGGAATGCCAGCAACAAGATTTTCAATTTTCAACGTACTCATGACGCTTCTCCATTTTCTGCGCGACGTGTAACAAAAACTTCGTCGCCATTAGTACTCACACTAAAAACTGCTACTGGTTGGGTTGCGGGAAATGTATTGGGTGCGCCTGTTTCCAAACTAAATGCACTGCCGTGTTTCCAACATTCCAACTCTTTTTTGCCGCAGTGCACTTCGCCTTCAGACAAAGAGATGTTGGCGTGGCTACAACGATCGGCAATGGCATAGAGCGTTTCATCGATGCGCACCACTGCAACAGCAACTCCATTGACGTCGACTTTGACTGCAACTCCATGTGCGAAGTCTTTTGTTACGCCAACGCGCACCGCACTCACTGTGTACCTGCATGCAATTTTGCGGCAACTTTTGCTCGCAAGCCTGACACCACATCGATTTGCGGCAAGCGCTCTAACACTTCGTTGAAGAATCCAAGCACAACGAGGCGCTCTGCAATATCGGGGTGAATGCCGCGGCTCTCCAAATAGAAACGCTGCTCATCATCGATAGGGCCAACGGTGCTGGCGTGACTGCATTTCACATCGTTGGTTTCAATTTCGAGGTTGGGAACGCTTTCTGCCCATGCTCCGTGCGACAACGTGAGGTTGCGGTTCGTTTGATAGGCCTGTGACCCATGAGCTTCATGCTCAATGCGAATGAGACCCGTGTACACGCTCTTGGCAGTGTCTTGCACCGCACCCTTGAAGAGCAAATCGCTTGATGTGCGTGGAGCAATGTGTGTTTGCAATGTACGAAAATCGTGCATTTGAGTTTTGTCGGCAAAATACAGCGCTACTTGCTGAGTTGTTGCACCAATACCCACTAAGCGAGCTTCCGTACGCACGCGGGCATAGTCGCCGCCGAGTGCAACAGTAAAGAGTCGTGTGGTGGAGTCGCGCTCACCTAACGACTGCTGATGGGCAATTTTCCACGTTTTATTACCGAGCTCATTGATGGCGATGTAGGTAACGCGAGCCGATTGTGCGGCACGAATTTCAACAACAGGCGCGATGAGTGACGAAATGTCGTCGGACGACAAGAAATGCTCAACCACTGTTACTTCACTGTTTTCCGCTGCATCGATAATGAGACGCGGCGCAGCGAGTACTCCAGAGACAGAAAGCGTTCTGGTAATGACGACCGGGCTGGCATATGACTTACCACGGGCAGTTTTCACGGTGATGATGTCGGCATGTGCTCCACTGCAGTGGATGGCGTTGATTTCAGCAAAGGCATCGACGGGAATGGGCATCGCTACGCCACACTCACCCACCGCAGCACCCTGCGTCACGATGCTTGCAACATCGCTCGGTGCATCGACATGGTTGACAACAGAACCCGCGACATAAGTGTCGAGGTTGAGTTCTTCAATACGGCTATAGCGCCATATTTCTTCTTCGACTGTGGGCATAACCACGCCTGGGTAGTGAGCAAGACTGCTCATTTTTTTCCTCCAAATCGCCACCAACGGCGACGTTTTTGATTGTTTGAAAACTCTTCTAGAAAACCGCGACCAACGGCATTGACAATTTCCTCTGCAGCATCGAGAACTGCTGCAGCCGAACCATCGTCGAGACCAGGTGGCTCAGCGGGCGTACGTGGCGCAATTGCACTTCCGTGAACCCATGCAACGTCGGCTAAGCGACGCTCGTACAAGGCACAACCTTCCGGGCACCGCCACGGGGCTTCAGGAGCTGCGTCGAGTGTGCACTTACGTACTGCATCGCCATTGGCGTATGTACGTGTTTCGTAGTGCTTGCATTCGGTTCGCATTGGCATTAGCCAACCGAACCTTCCATCTGCAGCTCGATGAGCCGGCTCCATTCCACTGCGTATTCCATTGGCAATGTACGAGTAACGGGTTCGATGAAACCATTCACCACCATGCTCATGGCTTGTTCTTGTGACAGACCACGGCTTTGGAGGTAAAAGAGTTGCTCATCGGCAATTTTCGACACTGTGGCTTCGTGGCCAATTTGAGCATCGCGCTCGCCCACTTCCATGTAAGGCAAGGTGCGTGATTCGCTTTCTTCGTCGAGAATCAATGCGTCACACTGCACATGGCTCTTGCAGCCATAAGCGCCTTCTTCGATGCGAACCAAACCGCGATATGTGGTGACACCACCATCTTTTGAAATGGACTTCGACACGATTTTCGATGAGGTCTCGGGTGCTGCGTGCACCATTTTTGCTCCAGCGTCTTGATGCTGACCCGCACCGGCGTACGCCACCGACAACACTTCACCTGTTGCCTTCGGACCAACTAAGTACACACTTGGGTACTTCATGGTGAGTTTCGAACCAATGTTTCCATCGATCCATTCCATGTGGCCTTCTGCTTCAACGCGAGCGCGCTTGGTAACCAAGTTGTATACGTTTGGCGACCAGTTCTGAATGGTGGTGTACGTGACGCGAGCACTTGGCTTCACCACAATTTCCACTACAGCAGAGTGCAGTGAATCGCTGGTGTAGACAGGAGCCGAGCAGCCTTCGATGTAGTGCACTTTTGAGCCTTCATCGGCGATTATCAGCGTACGTTCGAACTGGCCAGCATTTTCAGAGTTGATTCTGAAATAAGCCTGCAGCGGCATGTCGCATTCGACGCCTGGCGGAACATAAATAAACGAGCCACCCGACCAAACCGA
>JAURNB010000174.1 GCA_030830415.1 Acidimicrobiales bacterium
CGCTTTGAGATGCCATATGTTTTTGAGTGAGGAATGAGCACCACGAAACGGCCAGGCAATGACACTTCTTGAGTGAGTCGCGCGCCTTTTGCCGAAATCGGGTTTTTTGTGACCTGACACAAAATGAGTTGACGCGCTTTGAGAATTTCTTCAATGCGCTTGTCTTCTGGTTTTTCTACAATGTCTTCGGTGTCGTATTGCACGTCTCCGCGATACAACACGGCATTTTTAGGCGTTGAAATGTCGACGAATGCGGCTTCCATACCAGGAAGGACGTTTTGGACTCGACCGATGTAGATATTGCCGTAAATTTGGTTGGCATCGTCGGCTGGGCGACTGACGTAATGCTCAATGAGTTTTCGCCCCTCGAGCACTGCCACTTGGGTGAACCCGTCTCGCACCTGCACGCACATGAGGTAACGACCAACGGGTCGACCGTTGCGCTCACGGCCACGACGGCGTTCCACGATGTCGGCATCGAGCACCGCACTTTCGCGTGCACGATTTGCCCCCGAGCCTCCCGAACGGCCACGGCCACCCCGGCGACGCTTGTTGTTGCCCGATTTTCCTTCAGGCTTCTTCGCTTCGCCTGACGAACTTGAGGCGCTTGATGCTGCAGTTGCTGCACGCGGCGCTGGACGGGTATCACCAATTTGTGGACGACGCTGCGGGTCGATGCTTCCCGCTTCTGGCGCACTGTCTGCGCTGTGGCTATTGGGATTGGTAGTTCCAGTTGCGCTACGAGTGCGGTTACGGCCGCCTCGTGATCCGCGTCGACGACGCTGCGCTGAGCTTGAACCACCTTCATTCGCACCTGATGAGGGCGAAGAGGGAGAAGGCTCCCCTTGCGAATATTCATTCATGATGTCTCGATTCTGTGTATCGCGCGCGCCCCAACAGTGTCGAACACAGCTCGGACAAAAGGGTCGCAGCGAGCGGCTATTACCGCACGGTTACGAGACTACCTGCTATCGCAGCCGTCTCATGTGAACACTCTGCACGATCCCAATAATCATGGCAAATGCCACCAAATGTGACCCGCCATACGACACAAACGGCAAAGGAAGCCCCGAAACGGGCATAATTCCGATGGTCATAGCGATATTTTGAAAGCTCTGCCACAAAATCATGGTGAAGGCGCCGATGGCGATGTACTGCCCCAAACGAGTGCGAGCGAGGCGCCCAATACGCCAGATCCGCCAGATGAGGAGAGCCAAGAGCAAGATGGTGAGCCCAGCGCCAATCATTCCGAATTGTTCCCCAATGGCTGAAAAGATGAAGTCGGTGGATTGGACGGGGATAAACCCACCGTTGGTGAGCGGCCCCTGCAAAAAGCCCTTCCCCGTGAGCCCCCCGGTCGACACCGCCCTTTTGGCGAAGCGCACCTGCAGCACCACTGCCTTCAGTTTTTCCTCTGTGGAGTTCTGATTCAAGAACGCCTCAATGCGCTTGATTTGGTATGTCTTCACCACACCAGTTGCGACAACGGCAATCGCCGACACCGTGGCAAGCAAGGTGATGGATGCGATGTATTTCCATTTAGCGCCCGCAATGAGCAACAGTCCCATCGCACAGGCAATGAGCACCGAGGCCGAGCCAAGGTCGGGTTGCAGCAAAATGAGCCCAACTGCTGTGCCCAAAATGAGCAAAGTGGAAATAAACCTCTGATAGCTCAGTTCCACTACTTCTTCTTCAGAGAGGTAGCCAGCGAGCAACAACAGCAATGTGAACTTTGTGAACTCTGCTGGCTGGAATGACGCGAACCCGAAGTCGAACGACAAACGTGCGCCACCTCGAACCGTGCCAGCAACAAGAACCAAAATGAGCGCTACAAGCGAGGCTCCGAACAAAAACTCACTGCGCCCACGCAACCATTCGTAGTCGGTTGCCATGAGAACCACCATCGCAACAGCAGCCACGATGAGATAAATGATTTGCCGTTGAAGAAAGTAGTAGGGGTCTAAACCTTGAGCAAGGAGTCTTGGTCGCGTGCACGAGTACACCGCAATTGCGCCAATGACGGACAAACCAACGGTGGCAAACATCAAGATCCAGTCGACGTTGCGACTCGGGTCGGCCATACTGCGGCGCAGATTTCCCATTGTTGAGGTACTTCGCCCACTCAACGAGGTGGAACCACCCAGACGCACGTTGTCGAAAATACCCATTAATCGCGCACACTTCCGCCAAAGCCACTGAGGCACAACGGGTTCGCGAGAAACTGAATAGGTGAAACTGCTGTGGCATTGAGATCGATCGGATCACTTGGCACGACCGCACTCGGCTTTGTTTGACCAGCTAACGCCGAGAAAAGACACTTCACTACCGGCGCTGCTGCTTGCGACCCATAACCAGACTTCTCTAAATAGGCAACAGCGGTATAGGGCTGGTTGGGGTCGAGACTAAAAGCAGCAAAAGCTGAAGAGTCGTTCCATGGGTAGTTACCGAAACCTTGCGCTGTTCCGGTCTTACCAGCAATGGGCAGAGTCTTACGTGCGTAGTTCTTAAAAAGAAGCTCTCCTGTGGCTTTGTGGTAGTACCCAAAGTCAACGCCCTTGCCTTCAATCACTCTGCGCAACCCATTGATGATGGGATCGCGATTTTCCTTTGTCATGTCGATTTCTCGCTGTATACGACCTTGCGTGAAGTCTTTCTCGACAACCATTTGCGCGATATCTATGAAACCAGAATCTCCGTCAGGCGTGCCCGGAACAAGAATTGCTTTCACCACATGCGGAGTAACAACAGACCCACCGTTGGCAAGAGCAGAATATGCAACCGCCAATTGAATAGGAGTGGCCGACAAAAGTCCTTGACCAATAGCGAATTGCACATTGTCGCCTACGTAATACGCACGACCCTCTTCTTTGCTAATTGCGCCGTCATCGGCAAGTTGTTTTTTCAGTGCCTTGCTCGGCAAAGCTCCACCAAATTCGTAAGGAAGATCAATTCCTGTTGGTGAACCAAACCCAAAGAGACGTACTTGCTCTTCCAAAATGGGCTTGTATCCGCGTTGCGTGAGAATTTGCTCACCAATTTTGTAGAAGAAGGTGTCGCTCGAAACTGCTAATGCAGATTCAACATTCACTGGCCCATAGGTACATGGCGAATTAGTACTTGCGCAGAAGGCATTTTTGAAAACGCACTTCACACCTTCATTGCATCGACCATTAGGAATTGATTCAAGTTTGTATGTTCCCTGATCTTTGTAAACGAACTCGGATCCGCCGACTAATTGACCGGTATTCAATGCCGCAAACGCAGTGAACGGTTTAAAAGTGGAACCCAAGTTGTAACGACCACTCACCGCCCTGTTCACCATAATTGCCATGTCGGGGTCTTTGGTTTGTGGGAAGAGCTGTTGAAACTTCTCGGAGCTAATGCCCGAGCCAAACCACCTATTATCGAAGTTCGGATAGCTCGCCATTGCGATGACTTCACCAGTGACATTGTTCAAGAGCACTGAAGACCCCGCTGGTGCCTTATATAAGTTCTCTTCAGCAAAGGCAGGGTCTTGTGTACCGTCGGGCAACCTCACCGTTCCCGCATCAACTCGCCGGCGCAGTTTCAACGAGGTTTCTAGTGCTTGCTCGGCGTATTGCTGGTACGTCAAGTCGATGGTGAGTTGAATGTCGTTACCCGGAACTGGTTCGACACGTTCCATCTGCCGCAAAATTTGACCGCGGGCATTCACTTCGTAACGCACGTAACCGGGTTTACCCCGCAAATAAGACTCGTAAGTTTGCTCAACTCCGTATTGACCAACACGCTCATTGGGCGAATACTTCAACGCCATGTAATACGGCAACTGGCGTTCCAAAATGGCACCAAGAAAACCCACCACATGACTTGCTACAGGGGCATAAGGGTATTCGCGTTTCCAATCTTCCGAGATATCAACGCCTGGATAGTCTTCTGAACGTTCTTTCAAGAAAAGTGCAGTTTGCTCAGACACGCCTTCCTTCAGCGGCAACGGTTGCAATGCGTCGTATCGCTTGCTTTTATAACGACGTTCAAGTTCCGCAAATGGTGTTTGCAAGGGTCCGGAAATACGCAAGAAGAGTTGTGCCCTATCGCCGGCATCAACAATGACACTGCGGTCGATGGTGACCGTGAGCACTCGTTCATTGTCGGCAACGATGCGACCCGCTGAATCAAATATGCGGCCACGCTCTGGCAAGAGTTGCACGGTACGAGTACGCACTTCTTGAACTCGCTCTTGCAAACCCTCTGCATCTACTACTTGCAAGAACCAAGTGCGCGTTGTTACCAAACACAGCATTGCAACGGCAAGACCGCCCAAGATGCGCAATCGCTTATTGAGAGAGACAACAGCCATTACTTATTCCGCCCACAACATTTGCTTTTTCGATTTCACTAATGCCCAACGCATTAAAGCAACTGCAGGCAATGCAAGTACTGCATTAAACAACCCCACCGTGAGTGCCACGCCGAGCACGCGCGTCTGGAGCAACCCGTCAACACCCACCACAAGGCTTGCTGCTGGGTAAATGAGCACGGCCGCCGCACTGGAAATTCCAACGCTGAGCATTTTGAACCACCACCGTGGGCTATAGGCAAACGTGTTCACCCCGCCGGCCATATAGCCCGCAAAGCCAAATACAAGTGCCGACAAGCCAAAAGGTGAGGTGAGCACCATGTCGTACATGAAACCAAACATGAAACCTGCAATGGCTCCCGACTCGCTACCTGCAGCCACGCCACTTGCCGCAGAACACAACAGCAGTATTTGCATGACCACGCTGAATGGGCGCAAGGTATTGAACAGCGTTGTTTGGAAAGACAAAACAATCATGCCAACGAGAAATGCCCGCGTAAAGGGCGATTCAATGATTGCAAAAAAGCGCTTCATTGCGGAATCTCTGTAGCTGGTTGGTACAAAAGCACACGTACGAAGTTCAAACTTCCTAAATTGGCCGCGAGCTCCACTTCCAACAGTGGGCCACTCGTTCCTGTACGTGTCACAACACGCGACACAGTTCCTACAACAAGGTCGGCTGGAGCCAAGCTTTGTGACCCGCCTGCGGTGACGACAGGAACACCTGCACACAATTCACCGAGTCGAGATGACGATTGGATAAAGCGAATGACAGGCAATCGATCGATGCCTTGACCTTCCATTGCCCCGGTTTCACGTGGAAGGAGAACGCCACTCTCTGGAACAGTGATTTGTGTTGCGCCACCACCACCTGGAATGGGCGGGAGTGTTGTGGCAAAGGGCGTGAAACCTTTGATGGTCGTTGTTGTAGCGCGCTGCAAGACCGTCGTTGTTGTGGAAGTCGTGGAGGTAGTGGTGGTGGTAGTCGGCGCAACTGTTGTGACAGGCGCAGTTGAACCATCTCCCGGCACCATGGTGTCTGCGGTGGAAGAGCCATCGGTGGCGAGTGTTGTTGTTGTTTGTGGAGGTGAAGTCGTTGTGGTGTTCGCACGAGTGCACGCTCCCACTTTCACCGACATCGCATATTCAGGGTCTGTAGCGAGCATCACAACCGAACGCTCTAGCGTTACACCCGTAATTTTTCCGACAAGCCCCGCTCCATTTGTCACCGTCATTCCAACGCGAATACCACTTGACTTGCCACGGTTTAATTCAAATGTTTGCGTGAAATTTGACGGCGACTGCCCCACTACCTGTGCGGTAACACTGTCGATTCCGGCCAGAGTGGGCAGACCGTTGAGCGCAAGCAACTCTTGAGCTTCACGAACGCTCGCGGTTGCCGCAATAGCTGCGCCTTCTTGCTTCACGAGCAAATCTTTCAATGCCAAATTCTCTTTACGCATGTCGCTGTAATCGAGCACGCCTCGCCACACATTCGACAAGGGACGAGAAACTACATTTGCGAACCGCTCGACGGGCCGAAACACAACACCGAAGGCATCTTTCACCCCACCTACAAGCCCACTCTCACTGCGGTCAAGGGTAAGCAACAACACCGACGTGAGAAGCAGCACCACAATGAGACGACGCCGGGTAAATGAATACACGGAAGAACTACCTACTAGTCGATTCCTGTTTGAGTGAGAAGCCCACGCATTGCATCGATGTTTTCAAGAGCCTGTCCTGAACCAAATACCACCGAATACAAGGGGTCGGCAGCAACAACTGCACGCATTCCTGTTTCATGCGATACACGTTGCGCAAGACCCGCAAGCAATGCACCTCCGCCGGAGAGCATGATGCCGTTTTCCATAATGTCTGCAGCAAGTTCTGGCGGAGTTTTATCGAGCGTTGATTTGATTGCGTCGATAATTGCCGTGAGTGGCTCTTCGAGAGCTTCACGAATGTGTTCGGTGGTCAATTCAACACGACGCGGCAAACCAGAGATGGAGTCGCGCCCGCCAATATCGGCAGTGAACTCCTCTTCCAATTTCCACGCAGAACCCATTTGAATTTTGATTTCCTCGCAGGTATTTTCACCAAGATCTAGCGAGAACTCGCGTTTAACATACGCCCCAATAGCTTCCGTGAGTTCGTCGCCAGCAACACGTAAGCTTTGCGATACCACAATGCCGCCTAGCGAGATAACGGCGACTTCTGTAGTGCCACCGCCAATGTCGACAATCATGTTGCCGGCAGGTTCGTGCACCGCAATACCCGAGCCAATAGCGGCCGCCATGGGTTCTTCAATAATGTGCACGGGCTTACGTGCGCCTGCGTACTCGGCAGCATCTTGCACAGCGCGCTGTTCAACACCTGTAATGCCAGCAGGCACACAAATCACCATCCGGGGCTTACTCCATTTGCTGGTGTGAATTTGCTGAATGAAATAGCGCAACATTTTTTCGCATATTTCAAAGTCGGCAATGACACCATCTTTTAATGGCCGCACCGATTTGATATGCCCCGGCGTACGCCCGAGCATGCGTTTTGCCTCGAAGCCCACCGCGACGGGTCGGCCGTCGCGAGTGTCGACGGCCACGATTGAAGGCTCGTTGAGCACCACGCCCTGCCCGCGCACATAAACAAGAGTGTTAGCGGTGCCAAGGTCGATAGCAATATCGCGTCCGATGCCTAGTGGATTGCCACGAGCCATGTGTCGACCTCCCTTTCAAGGAACTCTCTTAAAAATAAATCACGAAGGAAATTCGGTGGTCTTACAAGCCGGGGAAGAAAATCTGAATTTCACGGGCAGCAGATTCTGCAGAGTCGCTGCCATGTACAAGGTTCTCAGTAAAGAGTGTGCCGAGGTCTCCGCGAATGGTTCCAGGTGCTGCACTCCGTGGGTTTGTTGCACCCATCATGGCGCGAACGATTTCCCAAGTGTCTTCTGGGCCTTCCAATACCAAGGCGACAACAGGGTTGCGCCCCATAAATGCCACGAGGTCTGCATAGAAGCCCTTGCCAACATGCTCTTCGTAGTGGCGAGCCAATGTTGCCGCATCGAGGGTGCGCAACTGCATGGCCACAATTTTCAGACCTTTGGTTTCGAATCGGGTGAGGATGTTTCCGACTAGACCGCGTTCTACTGCGTCTGGCTTCAAAAGGACAAGTGTTTTGGTGCTCATTTCCCCATTCTAGGGATGTTTCTAGGGCAAAACCCTCAACACGTGACTTCTGGCAGCACCTACAACATAAAGAGAACCCGTAATCAGTACAGCATCGTCGGCAGAAGCGTTGAGGAGTGCCCGATTACACGCCTCCCCCACGTCGTCAATGGCCACGACATCATCACACCCCATTTCTTTGGCAATATCACGAAGCTCGCGTGCTGGCATACCTCGCGGGCTCGGGGCGGTGCAACACACCACCTGGTCGAACTCATCAACACGCAAGGCCGACAACAACTCATAGGCATCTCTGCTTTGCAGCATCCCCACCACTAAACGCCGCGACCCAACAGGGTCGAAATCGCTGAAAAAAACCTCAGCGCACACGTCGGCACCTGCAGCATTGTGTGCCCCGTCGATAATGACCAACGGCTGATAGTGAAGTACTTCAAATCGGCCAGGCATTTCCACCGATGCCAAGCCCTCTTCAAGCACATCTCGATGAATGGCTTTTGCAAAGAACATTTCTACTGCGGCGATGGCAGCACTTGCGTTATCGCCTTGGTGTCGACCATGAAGCGGAATGAAAATATCGCTGTACAACGCATATGGAGTGCGCACGTCGATGAGGCGACCACCTAAAGCCAAATGGTTGTCTTCACAAGTGAAATGTTCGCCGCGACGAGCAGCATGAGGGGCTGCCTCTAAAAACAAATCAGCGAGTTCGCTCGTTTCGTCTCCAATTACTACATCGGAGCCTTCTTTGATGATGCCCACTTTTTCACGTGCGATATCGAACACTGTTGGCCCGGCATATTCAGTGTGATCGAGTGCGATATTGGTGATGACCGCAACATCTGCGTGCACA
>JAURNB010000175.1 GCA_030830415.1 Acidimicrobiales bacterium
CAATGTACTGGGGCTCTTTGTTGACTTTTTTGGAGCGGCTGGCGCTGTTTTCTCTGCAGACTGTTGAATAACTTTGTGAGATTTCTGTGGTGCGGCGGGAACTTTGCCTCGGTTTGTTAGCCAACCCGCAACTCCACCACGTACGAGTGCTGCACCACCCACGCCATCGAGCGCGAGCACTTCTATGACCGTGCGGTCGAGGAAAACGCGGTCGTGGCTCACTACTACAACAATGCCTGGCCAGGTGTCGAGGTATTCCTCTAGTGCGCGCAGTGTGTCGAGGTCTAAGTCGTTTGTAGGTTCGTCTAGCAGCAGCACATTGGGTTGTTCAACAAGTGTGAGAAGAAGTTGTAGACGTCGGCGTTCGCCACCCGACAAGGTGTGGATGGGTGCAAATTGCGCGTCGCCATCGAACCAAAACTGGCGCATGAGGTTGTTGTCTTCGACAGATGGTGCACCTTTGTCACCAGCAACCGCATCACGCACGCGTTGGTTGACATTGAGGTCGCGGCCAAGTTGATCGTAGTAACCCACCTTCACTGTGCGGCCAGTTTCAATGCGGCCACTTGTAGGAGTAAGGCGCCCTGCAATGAGGTCGAGCAGCGTGCTTTTCCCTGCGCCGTTAGGCCCAACAATTCCTAACCGGTCGCCAGGTTCTAATTCGTGTGTGAAAGGCGAGAGCACCAACACGCCTTCAGATGAACCACCTGATGCGGGCCATGCAAAACTCACTGCATCGAGTTCGACACCCTTCGAGCCAAGGCGCTGACTACCTAACGACAAACCAAGTTCACCTTGTCGTGCAGCAGCTTCGGGGCGTTGGCTCACAATTGCTTTTGCTGCTTCGACGCGCGCTTTGGGCTTAGTTGAACGAGCAGGCGCTCCACGGCGTAACCAGGCGAGTTCTTTCGTGGCCAAGTTTTTGCGCACTTGTTCATCGGTTGCAGCTTGTGCTTCGCGTTCAATGCGTGCTGCGAGATACGCCGCGTAGCCAGAGCCCGCATGTTTGCCAGCAGGTACATGCAAGTACGCCTTGCCACGATCGATTTCTAAAACTTTTGTGGTGACATGGTCGAGTACGTGGCGGTCGTGCGTGACCAAAATGAGGCCACCAGAAAAATTGGCGAGCCACTCTTCTAAATATGCAATGGCATCGAGGTCGAGGTGGTTGGTTGGTTCATCCAAAATGAGGGCATCCCATTCGGCCACGAGAAGTTGCGCAAGAGCAACACGTTTTTGTTGCCCACCCGACAGTTCATTGGTAGGAGAGTCAAGAAGTTCCGACATGCCAAGGCGGTGCAGAGCAGCTTCACCTTTCCAACCTTCACCAACAGCATCACGCACGGAGCCTTTGGGTAACACCGGCAACTGGGGAAGAACGCCAATGCGTGCTCCACGGCCGGTGCGCACCACTCCAGCATCGGGTTCAAGTTCGCCGCTGATGATGCGCAACAAGGTGCTCTTGCCACAACCATTGAGCCCTACGACGCCAATACGGTCGCCGTCGTTCAAGGTGAGCGAAACATCGGCAAAGAGGGGTCGGTTTGGCCGCGAGGCTTTTAACCCCTGGGCATCAATCAAAATCACTGGCTCAGGCTAAGGGCTAGAGCACGAGAGCGGGGGTGACTAGCACTAGGGGCCGTAAGGATCTAGTCTGAACTGAGATTTATTGACAGGGGAATACCATGATTCAGCATAGTAGAAACACCGTAATCATTGCCGCTTGCGCAACTCTCACCCTCGGCGCTGTCCTCACCGCTTGCGGCGGAGGAGATAGCCGTACACGTAATGCCGAAGTCACTACCACTCTCGACGAAAATGGCAATGCACCCAGCACCACGTTGTTCGACTGGCAGGCGGGTTCAAGCACCACAGTGGGTGAAGGCGTAACCGATTCCACAGACCCAACGCAAAGTACCGAACCAGGAAGCGTTGACTCCACCGTTCCTGGCGAAACAACAACAACTGCAGCGGCTGTTGCCAGTAGCCAAAATGTCATTTCACCGACCGATGCTTCCGATGGTGACTCATTTGGTGGAGCAGTTGCATTGTCTGCTGATGGCAAAACACTTGCTGTTGGCGCACTGTACGACGACGTCAGTGGCAATAAAGATCAGGGCTCAGTGACAGTGTTTGGTCGATCCGGAAAATCGTGGGTAGAAGAAAAAGTTCTTGTTGCAGAAAATGGCAACGCAGAAGATTGGTTTGGCTATTCAGTGGCATTGTCAACAGATGGCAACACGCTTGCCGTTGGCGCAGTGTATGCCGATGCAAATGGCAACAAAGATGAAGGTGCTGTTTCGGTGTTTGCGCGTAGTGGCGGCGCATGGGCACTACAGAAAACATTGAATATCTCTGGTGGAACTGCCGGCGATCTCTTTGGTTATGCCGTAGCACTCTCGGCTGATGGCAGCACACTTGCTGTTGGCGCCATTAGTGACGACGTGAATGCAAATGTCGACCAAGGTTCAGTGTCGGTCTTTGCTCGCACGGGGTCTGCTTGGAAAGAACAACAAGTCATCACGCTCGACAACGGTGCAGCTAGTGGCAACTTTGGTTGGTCGGTGTCACTTTCTACCGACGGCAACACACTTGCTGCTGGCGGGCCAAACCAAGGTGCAGGTAAAGCGGCTGTGTTTACCCGCAGCGGCGGTACCTGGTCGTAGTTTCACGC
This sequence comes from Acidimicrobiales bacterium, assembly GCA_030830415.1. Taxonomy (GTDB): domain Bacteria; phylum Actinomycetota; class Acidimicrobiia; order Acidimicrobiales; family Ilumatobacteraceae; genus F1-20-MAGs119. The sequence goes on from JAURNB010000175.1 coordinate 2,675, forward strand.
AGTAAGAGGTTTGGCTAATCGCACTTGAGCAAGTTGCTCTGGTGCGGCTAAGCCAGTAATTGCGACGTCGTAATCGGGTAATGCGTACACCGCGCCGTCGTCGGTAATCATGATGAAGCGGTCGAATTGAGCAAGAAAAGTACGGTCGTGGCTCACTGCAATTACTGTGCCTTCAAACCCATCAAGCGCACGTTCGAGTGCTTCTGACGACTCGATGTCGAGGTTGTCGGTGGGTTCATCGAGCAGCAACACATTGTGGCCGGCAAGTTCGAGCGACAAAATTTCTAAGCGCGCTTTTTGCCCGCCAGATAATGTTTGGAACTCTTGCCGGGCATTGTTACGCAGGCCGTAGCGCGCAAGAGCACGCATTGACTTTTCTTCCTCAATGAGTTTGTCGCGGACAATGTCGATACAGGTACGGCCACGAAACTCTGGGCGGTCGTTAATTTGGGTAAACATTCCCACCGAAGTGCGCGGTCCAAAAGTAATTGTTCCGCTCAAGTCTTCTTCTTTGCCAAACAATGCGTTGAGCAAATGGGTTTTCCCGGTTCCGTTGGGGCCAATGAGCCCAACGCGCTCACCAAAATGTACTTCTTCGGAAAAGGGAAGAAAGAGGTTGCCAATAGAAACATCTTCAAACTTCACCACACGTCGAGCGGAGTCGGCACCACGGAAGCGAACATGAATTTGTTGGTCGGGAACCGGCGGTGGTGGAGGGCCCGCAGCAACAAATTTTTCCCAGCGGGTTTCAGCACCGTTTGCCTTTGTTGCGTTCTTGAAGTTTTGAGCGGCGCGCTGTTTCATAATTTTCATGTGATGAAAGAGGCGACGTTCTTCATCATTCCAGCGCTTCAGGTCGTCACCAAGGAGCTCTTGTCGCTTGGCGCGCGCTTCGGGGAACGTGAGGTACGAACCTCCATGGCTCCAGCACCCCGAACCTTCAATGACAATAATTTTGGTAGCAACACGCTCCAGCAGTGTGCGGTCATGGCTCACCATGAGAATGGTGGAACGACATTTTTTAATTTCCTCTTCGAGCCAACCACGTGTGGGGATGTCGAGATAGTTGTCGGGCTCGTCAAGTAAAAGCACATCGGCACCCGAAGTGAGAAGTAGGTCGAGCACCAATCGCTTGCGTTCGCCGCCGGAAAGTTCCGATACCAAGCGTCGTGAGAAATCATCAACCGGAGTTTTCACGCTGCGCTGTGCCGCTGCTTGCCAGTCAGACTCCAATTCGTATCCGCCAAGGTCGCCCCAGTCGCCAAGTGCTGTGGCATAACCCATGCCGTCGTCGGTGCCGTCGGCTAATGCTTTTTCTGCTGCAATGAGAGCGCGACCCGCAGTGCGCAAATGTTTTGGAGCTACTTCAACAAGCATCTCGCGCAATGTGTCGTTGGGGTTCGACATGCCCACTTCTTGGGTCATGGTGAGCATGGTGCCATTCACCGTGTACTCGCCGTCGTCGGCCTCGATGACCTGCGACAAGATACGCAATATCGTGCTTTTCCCAACACCGTTGGCCCCCACAATTGCCGCATGTTCACCTGGAGCAACACCAAAGCTGACATCGAAAAATAACTGATCGGCCCCTGGTGGGGCATAGGCCAACTCTGAAACGACGATGCTGCTCACAGGAGTATTCTTGCTGACGTAAGGGGTTCTCACACTTTTTTACACATATTGAGTCGGGGGGCAAAATATGACTACGCCAATTTCAATGAGCGACGTCTCGAGTGAGTGGCTCAGCACGGTTTTGGGCAGCGATGTAACACTTCTGCACAGTGAACCGGTGGGAGCAGGAGTTGGATTTTTAGGGCAACTGTCACGTGTCCATATTTCTTCAGGGCACTTACCCGAAACACTCATTGTGAAGTTGCCCACAACCGACCCTGGCGGACAGATGATGGGTGAAATGATGGGCGTTTGGGAACGTGAGCATCGTTTCTACACAGAAGTTGCTCCTCGTATTACTGCAATGCGTATTCCGCAATGTTTCTATTCGACTGCTCAACCGTATGCCTTAATTTTAGAAGACATGGCGCCGGCACAGTCTGGTGACCAAGTACTTGGCCCTACTGCACAACAAGCGCGCGATGCTGTAGCTGCAGCTGCGCGTCTACACAGTGCCTGGTTTAATACACCAGAAGTTCATGAACTCACGTGGATGCCTGATATCTCTGACCCAATGACAGCAACGGTCGGCGAGATGTTTGCTATTGGTTGGCCAATATTTTTAGAGCGTTATGAGAGCACTTTGCCATCTCGTGTTTTACGGTGGTGTGAAGAATTCGCACCGCGTATTACGCAGTGGATTGGGTCATATTCAACTTGGCCTGTCACCTTGTGTCATGGCGACTATCGACTTGACAATATGTTCTTTGGTGCCGATGGAACATTTGGTCTCATCGATTGGCAGATGGCAATGCGTGCGCCGAGTACGACAGATTTGGTGTACTTCATTGGGACAAATTTGCCGACCGAGATGCGTCGTGAGATGCAAGATGAGTTGATTCAACGCTATGTAGATGGTCTGGAGCAGGGAGGCGTGCCAAAGGAGTGGGCAAATGTCGACAAAATTGTGCGCGGACTCACCGAGGGCGTGCTCTTTTATTGCACATCATTTGGTGCCAGCATCCTCACCTTTGACCCTGCAAATGAACGCGGGGCAGCACTGATGGACTCACTTGTACGACGTGCATTTAGCGCTGCCGATGATTTGTCGGCTGGCCATGTATTTGGCTTTGCGTAGCTTTTAGTTGGCGACGCTTGCGTCGACCCAGCTGCCATGGAAGCCGAAAGGCACGCGTGGCAAATGCACGCTGGCAACTGGTTCTTGGCTCATGGTCTGTGCATCGAAAATCACAAAGTCTGAGGTGTTCTTGGCCTTGTCGAATACATAGGTCATGAGATAGCCGTCGTCTTCTGACGATGGATTCTCTGCTGGCACGAAGACGGCTTCGCCAGGTGAGCGACCCTTGCCAAGTTCAATTGATGTGCGAGCACCAGTGACGCGGTCGTATTTGATAATTGCACCCGGGTCGTCAAGCGGCGAATCAGAGCCACCAAGCTCTGGTGCAGACATTTCATAACCGAAGCGATGTTTGCGCCCAATGACAGAATCGGCAACGCGAGGGAACTCACCTGGGCGATCGTCTACTTGCTCTTCAGACACTTTGCCCGTTTTGGTATTGATGACCCAACGCCACAGAACTGGTGGTGGGAAGTCCATTGCGCCATCGCGCCAAATATGTGAGAAGCGTGCAACGTCGATGACGATGTTGTCGCCTTCTTCATACGAGTTCATGGGGTGAAACACGTAGCACGGGTTGATGTCGAACCATTTCACATCGGCATCGGCACCGTCACGTGGCATCACGCCAAGGCGGGCGGGGTAGTTGTCGTCCCAGTGAATAGGAAGTTCGCCGCGCATTGCCATTTCAAGGTCGAACACTGCAGGGAGGTCCATGAAGATGACGTAGTTCTCGGTGACGTTGAAGTCGTGCATCATGGTGGGCCCGCCCACAGTGATGACAGTGTTCTGCACCATTTCACCAGTTGGTGAAACGCGGAGATATGTGAGGTATGGCTCAAGGAAGTAATAGCCGAACGCGAGCATTTCGCCAGTGAGTGGGCAGATCTTGGGGTGTGCGGTAAATGAACCGGTGAGTTTGCCATTGAAGTTGGTGGGCCCAACAGTGTTCAAGTCGCCATCGAGTACGTAAGGAAAGTGACCCTCTTCAAGCGCAAGAAATTTTCCGGCGTGACCAAAAATGTGGGTGTTGGCTTTCGACATCGCCATGTCGCCAAGACCAGTGTCCATGTCGAGAATGTTGCGCGATGGGTCGGTGATGTAAGGAGTTTGTACGTAACGGTTGCGATACCACTGTGCCTTTCCTTCACGCAAACGCACGCCATGAATCATGCCGTCACCAAGAAAGGGGTGATCGCTCATTCCGGTAATGGGGTTTGCGCCATTGCGTAAATAACGGCCATCGAGATGTGCAGGAATAGTGCCGGTGACTTTGAGATCGGTGAGTGTGAGTTCTTCTTGAACTGGAGCTCCATTGCCACGCAAGTGTGGCGGAACACCATTGGCAGAAACATTGTCGATAACAGCCATAATGGCCCCCTTGACTACCAGCAAGATCCCCCATGGACTTGCTGTGTGGTTACATTAGTCGCAATTTTAAGGGGTGACTACTGCCGCGTTATCGGGGTCGGCAACTGTTGCTTTTTTCACGGTTCCTGGTGATTCTCCTGCAAGCTCTAATGCGGCAGGGTCGGAGGTGGGCAGCACTTTGCCTTTAATGGTGAGATCAACGGGCAAGGTAGTGAACCAGCGACGAATGTTTTTCACTTTGCCGCAGACAGCTAATACGCCTTCAAGCATGAAGCGCGTTGCGCCGAGCTTGACACAGATCCAGGTTTGCTGTTTGGAAATGGGGTACCAGACTTTTCCAGCTGCTGTCGTGGTGCAGATATACGGTGCACCTGACATCGATTTTGTTTCGCCGGCGCTTTTGCACACGGAGCCGGTTGCAATTGCTGCGTTCCGAACGACACCGTTATCTTCGTTACCGCAACTGATGATGCCTGCAGTAAGGGTGGCGCACATTGCGACAAGGGAAACCATACGCAGTGGGTGCCGCCGAGTTAAACGGGCATCGTTAGAACTAAACATGTTTTCACTCTAGATGGAAATGGTGGCGATAAGTAGTCGGGCTGACGGTGGATTATTTCGACCTTTATATAAGGTGAGAAAAAGGAGAGTGCGATGACAACATCAGCGGTTCCCATGGAGCAGGCAGTTCAGGCAATTCAACCCACAGATACTCTTGCGGTGCCATTGGGGCCAGGCGTGCCAGGAGCTTTTTTGCACGCGCTGGGAGAACGCACCGACTTTGTTGACCTACGGGTCTCGGGGGCGCTGCTTCCCGACTTATTTGCACTCTTTATGCAGCCCACCGTGCATTTACAGAGTGGCTTCTTTGGGCCCGCCGAAAGATTTTTGCGCGATAGTGGTGCCGATGTTGATTTTGTGCCCGCAGACTTTCGGCGTTTTGCTCCGGTGCTCGCGCGCAAGAAACCTCGTGTACTTGCAATTGCAGGTGCACAACCCGTTGATGGTTGGGTGAGTTTGTCACTTCATGCGGGCGCAACAACTGACGAAATAGAAAGAGTGATTGCCGACCCCGATCGGGTGCTCATTGTGGAAGTGAGCCCGCACTATCCGCGCACTTTTGGTGCTGATGCACCGGGTGGAAAATATATGCACCGTGTGCATGTCGACAACATCAATTACCTGGTGGAGTCAGAACGGGAGCCATTGAATTTGGCTGACGTTGTTCCTACTGAAGCAGAAATGAAGATTGCAGAAATTGCCATGCAATACATTCACGATGGATGCACGCTGCAAACGGGTATTGGTGGTGTGCCAAACCATATTGCAACACAGCTTGCAGCAGGTTCTGGTGGTGACTACGGAATTCATTCTGAAATGTTTACGTCGGGTTTAATGCGTCTACATATGTCGGGCAAAGTAACCAACAACAAGGGAACCGCATTCGATGGATTCTCGGTTACCACTTTTGCAGCAGGCACACCCGATCTTTATGCGTGGTTACACAACAACAACGATGTGCGGTTCTTGCCAGTTGACGTAGTGAACTCTCCGGAAATCATCGCGCAGAATCGCAACATGGTGGCCATTAATGGCGCAATGGCCGTTGATCTGTCGGGGCAGGTCATTGCCGACTCCATTGGTGGAAAACAGTTTTCCGGTATTGGTGGGCATGAAGACTTTGTTGCCGGCCCGGGGCTCAGTGTGGGTGGACGCAGTTTGGTATGCATGCCTTCAACAACCGTGGTAAAAGGGGAAGTGGTGTCGCGTATTTTGGGCCGATTGCCCGAAGGTTCCGTGGTCACCACGCCACGCCATCAAGTAGATGTAGTAATTACAGAGTTTGGCGCAGCTGAATTGTCGGGACTTTCTATTGCCGAGCGATCACATGAACTTGCCCGCATTAGTCACCCCGATTTTCGCGATCAGTTGTTGTCGACGGCCGAGGTATGGCCCGCCGACTAACACTTCAACTTTCTACCGAGTAGTTTTTTGTGGTGCCGCCACTCATTCGACGTATCGCTGATTGCCCAACAGAAAGTTGGGATTCACCTGCGGTGGAGTGGTGGACCCTTATCAGCGGCG
>JAURNB010000176.1 GCA_030830415.1 Acidimicrobiales bacterium
AATGCGCGTCGCTCTTCTGGCCAACCAACAAGTGCAACCGAGATAGATGCGCGTACAACAAGTGCGCCACCCATGCCTTGAAATATTCGTCCGCCAATGAGCACTGCAATGTTCGGAGCAAATGCACACACGGCAGATGCCGCAACAAAAATGCCAATGCCAATTTGAAACGCGCGCAATGTTCCGATGCGTACCGAAATGACTCCGCCCAACATGGTGAGTGCGGCGATGATGATGGAGTACCCCGACAAGGTCCACGACAACGCAGCAAGGCTGGAGCCGAAGTCTTCTTTAATGAGTGGAATTGCCAAGTTGGTGCCGGTCACGGCAAAAGGCAGGGCGGCCATGCCGAGCATGGAAGTGGCGAGGCCAATAACTGCCAAACGTGGCACAGCAGTTTTTGTTGCGCCCCCCGACATCGCGACAGTTTGGCAGATATCTCTGTGATTCAGGGTGGCAGAGAGCGCAGGAAGCTGAAAAGTGGGAAGGAAATGAAAGAACCTCAAGGTCTAGTTGAGACTTAGTTTTGTCATCAATTTATGCAAAAACTCTGTGACCTATAGAATTCATAGGTCATGAGTAGCGGGTCATTTTCACATCGCAGATGGCGTACTCCAACACATCTTCTCGCGGGCGTCTCGCTGCTTTTTGCTGCACTCTTTTCCTTTATTCCGCTCGCCACAACGTCGGCAAATGCGGCCGACATTAGTTGTACTGAAATGGTTGATCCAGATGTAGTCACTATCGCTTCCGCGTGTCCGAGCGTTCCGACGAATGTGAGCGTTCGAGCATCAGATCATGGAATAGAAGTGGAGTGGGATGCAGCGGTGGCTGAAACAACACAAGACAACAATGCGCCAACTTCATTTGAAGTAACGGTGACTCCGGGTGATGTTGTTGTCAAAGTAACAGCACCTGCGCGTAGTGCGTCTGTATCGGGCCTCATCAACGGAAAAGAATATGAAGTCAGTGTTATTGCTCGTAACGATTTTGGTGCAAGTGAAGTTGCAGGACCATTACTCGTTACCCCAACAAGTGGTGTTGACGGTGTTGTTGGTCAACTCATTGTGAAGTACAACGATGGTGTTGATGCAACTGAAGTGGAAGGTATTGCAACAGGTTCCGAAGCCGTTGAAGGCTTGGAGCTCACTCCACTCACAGACCTCGGCAGTGGAGTGCACACAGTTGAAATTAGTGAAGCGGTAACGACTGAAGTAGCTGATGAAATTATCAATACGTTGGAGGCCGACCCACGTGTGGCATGGGCTGAAGCCGACGACATCTTCACCACGTCAGAAGTAGCACCCGACCCTGAGTACGCCCCGCGACAGTGGAACTTGTGGAGCGACTTTGGGGTGGAGCAATTGCTTCCGGTTGGCACAGAGGGCCAAGGGGTTGTGGTCGCCGTCGTCGATTCGGGTAGTACTGTCCATGCCGACATGCCTCAACCCGTACTTGAGGGTTACGACTTCGTCAGTGATCGCCCTGAATTAGCGGCTCCTCGAGGGGTAGATGGCGGCGTGGTCAGTTTTGACGGCGACTATGTTGACTCAGATAAATACGGCGCGCCGGGGTGGGACAACAACCCGGCTGACCCAGGCGATTGGCGCGACGTGGCGCCTGTGCGCACAAGTAGTTGGCACGGAACTCACGTAGCAGGAATCATTGGGGCGCAATCAAATAACGGGCTCGGTGTTGCCGGGGTTGCGCCCGCAGCAAGCATTTTGCCTATTCGTGCTCTGAGTTGGAACGGCGGACTCTCGTCTGATGTGGCCGCTGGCATTATTTGGGCATCGGGTGGTCATGTGTCGGGCGTGCCCGACAATACGAACGTTGCGCGAGTCATTAACTTGTCTATTTCTTCGCGCAGTCAGTGCAGTGAAACTCTGCAGTCGGCAATTGACATGGCAACGGCGAATGGAAGTGTTGTTGTTGTCGCTGCAGGTAATGCCAATAGTGATGTGCGTGACTACTCGCCAGCTAATTGCAACAATGTCATTGCAGTGGGTGCGACCGATGCAACGGGCGAACGTGCCGTCTATTCAAACTTCGGCGAGGGTGTAAATGTTTATGCTCCAGGTGGAGACCTCAACGCCAGTGGTGACCTCGGAATATATTCACTCTCGAATGCAGGTCTTCGTGAACCAGCTGCTGAAAGTTATGCGTCTCGGCAAGGTACTTCAATGGCTGCTGCCCATGTGTCGGGTGTTGTGGCCCGCATGCTTTCTGCAACGCCAACTTTGTCGGTAAGTGAGTTGCGCAGTGAATTGCAGTTGCGTTCCGCACCGCGCACTACACCACCAACTACTTGTATTCCCGATGGCGCCAGCACATGTACAGACCCGGTTGTAGAACTTGCTGCGGCGCCTACCAGCCCAACGGGATTAGTTGTCAACGCCGGTGTGCGCTCGGTGTCAATGAAGTGGACACCCTCAACCGATACCACGGTGACTGGTGTACGAGTTCAGTGGGGAACCTCGCCAACTGCCTTGACGAATCAGTTCACTGTTGCGGGCCGCACCACTGAAAGTTTCGTACATTCGGGAAGCCCCGTACGCGTGCTCAATAAAGCACTGACCTCAAATGTTGCAACACTCACTACAGATGTTGCCCACGGCCTAGCAGTTGGTGATTCTGTTTTCGTGAGCGGAGTTGATTCCACTTTTGATGGAACTTATGTAGTGAAAAGCAGAACACTCACAACATTTACTTACGACCGCATCGCCACAAATGTGACTGCCGTAGCTTTAACCACCGCGGGGTCGGCACAGAAGTCGCAATCACTCGGCATTGGGCAAACGTATTACTACCAAATTGCCTACATCTACACAGACAATGCGCAATCGTGTACCACAGCATGCATTAGTGCGTTTTCATCTGTGGTTTCTGCGCAAACTCAGTTCAACTCGAGCACTAACTTCGCTCATACCGGTGGTGTGCAATCGTATGTTGTTCCTGCAGGAGTTGAGTCATTGCGAGTAGAGGCAAATGGCGGCAGCGGTGGTGCCACCACCTTTGCAGCAGGAAGAGGCGGTCGTGTAGAAGCTGTTGTTCCTGTAACGCCCGGTGAAGTTCTCTTTATGTTTGTTGGTGCTGCGAACACTGCTTCAACAGGCGGATGGAATGGTGGGGCTAACGGAACAGCACCTGGCTTAGGAGGCGGAGGAGCATCCGATATTCGTCGCGGAATACCGCTTGCCACAGCGGCTTTGGTGTCGGGAACTGCAACAATCACAACGGCAAGCGCGCATGGGTTTGCAGTAGGAAACTCGGTCGTAGTTGCTGGCGTGAGTGCAGCGTTCGACGGAACCTACACAGTTGTTGCAGTGCCAACAACAACGCGCTTTACCTATGCGCGTGCAGGTATTGCCGATACAACTGTGACCAGCGCAGGAAGTGTGATTCAAGCTTTGCCCGCTTCAAGCTGGGCGCGCAGAATTTTGGTTGCCGGTGGCGGTGGCGGAGCAACTTCTTGGGCAGTTGGCGGCAATGGAGGCGGACTCGTTGCTTCTACTGGCGGGACGTATGGCGGTAATGCGGGCGGAGTTGCTGGAACACAATCGGCGGGCAGTGCACTTGGTGTGGGCGGTTCAGGAACATCAAGTGCTGGTGGCGGTGGCGGTGGCTATTGGGGTGGTGGCGGTGGCACGCAATATGCAGGGGGCGGCGGTGGTTCGTCATACACGGCGGCAGGAATTTATGGGGTTGTACACACGATTGGCTCAACGAACACCGGCAATAACGGTTCTATTGTCGTCACGCTTCCCACATCAACAACCATGCCCACTCCAACGCAACTGGTTGGTACCGGCTGGTCGCGAACGAGTGAACTGACTTGGGTCGCTCCGCCAGTCAACGACATCACGGGTTATCGCGTGAAGTGGGGAACCGACCCGTTGAACATCGTTTATCAGTTCGATGTGGCCGGCGGCGCAACAACCTCGTTCACCCATTCAGGTACACCTATTGCTATTTCGTCGAAAGCTATGACCACAACTGTTGCCACGTTAACGACGTCGGTGGATCATGGTCTATCGGTAGGGCAAGAGGTAGCTATCACTGGAGTCGACTCAACGTTTAATGGAACGTATGTAGTTGCATCGGTTCCAACTACAAAAACATTTACGTACGCATTAAGCGGAACGGCAATAACTACAACGACAGTTACTCCAACGGGTTTAGTGCAGCGCACCAGTAACTTAATTTTGGGCCAAAATTATTACTACAAAATTGCTGCGCTCTACACCGACGCAACACAGTCGTGTGGCACGTTTTGCTTGTCGAGTTTTACAACAACCTCAACTGTGGTGGGGCGCTATGGAATGCAAACGGCATTCCCCTTTAACGATGGAACACATACCTACAAAGTTCCTGCTGGTGTTACACAGATTCAAGTTGATGCACAAGGTGCCCTAGGGGCGCATGTCACGACATACACAGGTGGCAGAGGCGGAAGAGTTCAGGCTTCGGTTCCTGTGACTCCGGGCGAAACTCTGTTCATTTACGTCGGCGGGGCTGGCGGGACCCACTTCCCATTCACTTACAAGGAAAATACCGTAGGTGGTCGCAACGGCGGCGGCACTGGTACACAAGGTGGTGGCGGTGGCGCAACCGATATACGTCGAGGCTTCACAGTAACGAATGCTGTGTTGACAAATAATGTCGTCACGCTCACTACTTCGGTTGCGCACGGATTCGCAGTGAACAACTTTGTTGTTGTTGCAGGCCTTGGAACGGCATACGACGGTAGTTACATTTTGACAGCCGTCACTGCCAACACGTTTAGCTATGCAAAAACGAATGCGAACGTTGCCACAGCCGCAGTCGATGGTGCGGTGTACTACCTCAATCCTGCATTGGGACTATCGCGAAGAATTTTGGTTGCTGGCGGTGGCGGCGGAGCAACTCAATGGGCAAGTGGCGGAGCTGGTGGTGGGCTCGTTGCAATTGATGGTGGGGCACATGGTGGAAACGCGCGTGGTGCTGCAGGCACACAATCGACAGGTAATGCACTGGGCCTTGGTGGAGCAGGAGTCTCCAGTGCCGGCGGTGGTGGCGGCGGCTACTGGGGCGGCGACGGCGGATCACAATATGGCGGCGGTGGCGGCGGTTCTAGTTGGACCAATAGCAACGTGGTTTTTGTGCGTCACACGCAGGGCTTTCGCAATGGAGACGGTCAACTGACCATTACCACTGCACAAAGTTCATCTATTGCGACGCCAACAGAACTTGCGGTTCTAGGTGGAGATCGACAGAACTATGTCTCGTGGGCTGCTTCAACAAATACTGAAACAACGGGCTACCGCATTAAATGGGGAACCTCGTCGGGAGCATTGACAAACATCATCGATGTGGTTGGTGGAAACACGAACGAGTATCTGCATACAGGCCTCGCCATGGGCACGCGATATTTCTACTCTGTGGCGGCAAGGTACACCGACATGAACAGTGCATGCCAAACGCTCTGTTTGTCTGATTTCTCATCTGAAGTTTCTGAGACCACGCGATTTTCTGCGACGAGTACTTTTGATTTCAC
>JAURNB010000177.1 GCA_030830415.1 Acidimicrobiales bacterium
AGGCTGGACCGGAAACAAAGTGGTGAGTCAAGATGAAATTGTTCAGGCAATTCATGCGGTATACCCACTTGAGCAAATGTCAGCACGTGGTGCTGCGCCAGCCGATCGCTGGCGGTATCTCGATGGCAAAGGCACCGTCGGCGTCATTCCTTCAGTAACAAAGCCCTTTTGTGGCGATTGCGACCGAGTGCGACTCACTGCCGATGGTCAATTTCGTACATGTCTGTTTTCCACCACAGAATTCGATATGAAAGCACTCATGCGAAATGGCGCAAGCGATACCGAAATCGCAGCTGAAATTCGCCGTGCCGTGGGTACCAAATGGGCCGGACACCAAATTGGTCAAGTCAATTTCATCCGACCTGTGCGCACCATGAGCCAAATTGGTGGCTGAGGCTGCCCCTAAGCGCGAATTGCTTCAAACCCGCCGAGCACATCGGAAACATCGGTGAAGCCTGCACGCCGCAACACACTTGCTGCAATCGACGAGCGATAGCCGCCAGCACAAAACACGATGGTAGGTATGGTTGGGTCGAGCTCGTTTAGCCGTTGCTGAATTTCTGCAATGGGTATGTTGATGGCGTTGGCAAAAGATCCGAGGTGTGACTCGCTGGCGCTACGTACATCAACAATCTGCAACGGATGAATTGCCGCGGTTTTTGTATGAAATTGCGGTGGGGTGAGTCGAGAAGCTTGCAGCATGTGTTGCGGCGCTGCAATGAGGTCGTTGATGCTGAGCCAACCAAGAACATTGTCGTACCCAATGCGCGCAAGGCGTACTTTTGCTTCTAGCTCTTGGCCTGGCTCGGTCACGATGACCATTTTTTCTGTTGGGGCAATGACCGCGCCCGCGTATTCCGCATAGCGACCTTGAAGCCCAACGTTGATGGAACCTTTGAGGTATCCGGTCGCAAAAAATTGTGCATCTCGGGTGTCAATAAAACTCACGCCTTCGTGTTGAAGGTTGAGTGCTTCTGTAAGCGAGAGTCGCTGTGGAGGAGCATGCTCATCGAGAACTGCACGGTTTTGGCCATTGAGTTGAGCATCGTAAATGAAGTAACTCGGTGCTGAAGGTTGGCCTTCGGTGACGATGTCAATAAAAGCATCGACATTGGGTACAAGCAGTGCATAGTTGGTGAGCCTTTGCTCGCCAATGGTCGACATAGTTTCTGTTGAGAGATTCTTGCCGCATGCAGAACCTGCTCCGTGTGCCGGGAGTACTCGCGTTGCATCGGGAAGTGTTAACAACTTCTGGTGCAGTGAGTTGTAGAGCATGTGTCCGAGTTCATTCGAGGTGTGCCCAACAGAAACTAAGAGGTCGGGGCGACCCACATCGCCAATGAACATGGTGTCGCCAGTCAGCACGGCATAGGGAACAGCGTCGTTGGCGTGTTCGCGCACCACAATGGATATTGATTCTGGGGTGTGGCCAGGGGTATGGCGAATTTCTAATTGAACAGTACCGAGCGAGTATTTTGCACCATCTGCAAAGAGGCGTGTGGGGAACTCAGGTTGTGCGTGCGCACCGTAGCCAATGGTTGCTCCGGTTGCATGTGCAAGCTCGAGGTGCCCCGACAAAAAGTCGGCATGGAAATGAGTTTCAAGAACGAGCTCAATTTTCGCGCCATAGATTTTTGCTGTGTCGATGTATTGCTGTACGTCGCGAGTGGGGTCAACAACAACTGCACGTTGTGTTGATTTATCGATGATGAGGTACGACGCTTGCGAGAGGCAGTCGAGATAAAACTGCTGACACAACAATGTGTCAGACGATAAATGGTGGGCATCCCATGCGAGCATTCCACCTTGTAAGTTCACAGCCTGAAAGCCGGCTTCACGAAAAATTTCCGTTGCTTGACCGCTGCGATTCCCACTTCGACACAAAATCGCGAGAGGAACTGACGTGTCGAAGGTTGGCAAACGGCGCAGGAATTCCTGGAGCGGAATATTGATAGCCCCGGGAATAGTGCCGGCGGCAAATTCGTCTGGTTCACGAACATCAATGAGCCGCGCACCAGCGGCGAGGAGCTCTGGGGTGTTGATGACGTCGGTATCGGAATTCAAGTTGATGGTCATGGGCTCTCCGTCGTTGATCCGTATGTGTAGTATATACCCCTAGGGGTATATACTACGCAGTGCCCGAGAGGTCAGTAAGGGGAGTCTTCCCTTGTACGCTTTGCGCATGTCGGAACTCTCCTTTAGCCACCTCGACCCCATGGGTCATGCCCGGATGGTAGACGTCACTCCAAAAGAGCCGACGCATCGCCGCGCAGTAGCTCGGTGCAAAGTGTTCATGTCACCAGCAACTACTGCGGCCGTTGCGAACCGAGAAGTGAAAAAGGGCGACGTGCTTGCTGTGGCGCGAGTGGCCGGTATTCAGGCAGCAAAACGGACCTCCGACATGATTCCGTTATGCCACCCGCTCTACATCAGTGCAGTGAGCGTCGACTTCAACATTGCAGACGATCACGTTGCAGTTGAGGTTCAGGTCGACACGGTCGACCGCACGGGTGTCGAGATGGAAGCGCTTCATGCGTGTTCCGTTGCTGCACTCACCATTTACGACATGTGTAAATCGGCCGACAAGGCAATGGTCATTGGCGAACTCGCCCTGTGGGAAAAGACCGGCGGGCGTTCAGGCACCTACCAGCGCATCGAGGAATAGGGTTCTTTTCATCTACTTTTGGGCAAAAAATGCTCAAAACATCATATTTTTGGCGTGACAAGGGCCTCAAATAGGGGTGTTGGTGGTCAAGGTTCCCGATTCCTCCTAGACTTTTCAGGCGTTACAGAAATACCTCTCACCTACGTAAGGGCTTAGTAAATGAGCACAGTCATTTTGTTGATCGTTGCAGCGATGTGGGCTGCTGTGCTTTTGCCTCCCATTTTTCGCTCGAAGATCGACCGCCCTCAATCTTCTGTAGATGTTTTCCGCCGTCAGTTGCACACCCTCCAATCGGGAGTTCCGCAGCGCGGTGCCTATGGCAACCCTTCTCCTTACGGTCGCAGTGCTGCTCCGATGCGTGCGATGGCGCGACCATTCGCTCCAGCTCCAGCAGCGCGACGTTCGAGCCTCGGTGCGGCGCCCATTGCTGCTCCTACCAGTGGTCGCTCGCATCATCACACTGCTTCGCAAGGCATGCCCCGCCCCGTGAACGGGCAGGTGGGTTTCGCCCCTATGTCGGGTCGTGAAATGTTGCGCCGTCGTCGTGCAAATGTGCTCTACGCAATTCTCGGTGTGAATGGCGTTTCGCTATTCCTCGCGTTCACCACCGGATCCAGTTTGATGACACTTCTTTTTGGCGCGGCTTTTTTGAGCCTTGTTGGTTACTGCTACATGTTGGTGCAAATTCGCCAACAGCACATCAACCGTCGCTATCGCCACAACTATTACCGCGCCGCTTAGAACTTTTTTGGCGGCTATCCTCATCTCATCGGGGTGGAGGGTGACATGGGAAATACGTGGGATGAAGCAAGTGCTGCACTAACAGCGCCAGGGCAACCATTTGAATTAATTGATGCCTCAGTCAATGGCATCACAATGCAGGTGTTTAAAAATGCACCGCCGCATTTAGGGTATGTCTTTGGGGCCGCTCGCCAACACGGTGACAAACCATTTTTGGTGTACGAAGACGAACGCATGAGCTTCACAGAAGCAATGCAACAAGTTGATGCACTGAGTTGCCTGTTGGTCAATACCTATGGCATCAAAAAAGGCGATCGTGTCGCAGTTGCTATGCGGAACTATCCGGAATGGGTGATGTCGTTTGCGGCCATCATTTCCATTGGCGCAGTGTCGGTATCGATGAACTCGTGGTGGACCGCCGACGAGATGGAGTTTGCACTCGAAGACTCAGGGTCAAAGGTGCTCATCTGTGACGACCAACGACTCGCGTTGGCATATTCATTTTGCCAAAAGCAAAACATTGCCATGTTGCTCGTTCGTGCTGAAGGCAACATTCCTGCTGGCGTAGGCCAATGGGAAAAAGATTTGCCGTTAGGAAGCGCGCACCCAGGAGCCGACATTTCCCCCGACGACGACGCCACCATTTTGTACACCTCAGGAACCACTGGACGGCCAAAGGGAGCAGTTTCTACTCACCGCGCCATCATTTCAGCGCTCATGGGCTTCTCTTTGCGTGTTGCGGTCGACAACCTTCGTGAAGGAAAAAAACCCGATCCGAATGCGTTGCCAACAAGCTTTATTCTCATCGTGCCGCTCTTCCATGTCACTGGTTGTATCCCAGTCATGATGAGTTGTTGGGTGGCTGGTTTGAAACTGGTCATCATGTACAAGTGGGATGCCGAGAAAGCTCTCGAGCTCATTTCGCGCGAGAAGGTAACGAACTTCGTTGGCGTTCCCACGCAAAGCTGGGACCTCGTCAACCACCCACGTTTTAGTGACTTCGATATGTCGAGCATGAAAGCAATTGGCGGCGGTGGGGCACCAGCACCTGCGGCACTTGTTGACAAAGTTGCCAAGAGTTTCAAAGGTGGCGGCCCACAACTGGGCTACGGCATGACGGAAACCAATGCCTTTGGCCCGGGAAACAGAGGGGCCGATTACATCTCGCACCCCACCAGCACCGGACGCACATGCTTGCCAATGAAACTTGAAGTACGCGATGAACAGTTGCGCCCATTGCCAGTTGGCGAGCGCGGTGAAATTTGGTTCTTTGGTCCCACGCTTATTCGCGGATATTGGAATCGCCCCGATGCCACAGCAGAAACCATTGTTGATGGGTGGCTGCGTTCCGGCGACATTGGCCGTGTTGATGAAGATGGTTTCGTGTACGTAGAAGATCGTGTGAAAGACATGATTCTGCGCGGCGGCGAAAACATATTCTGCGCGGAAGTAGAAGGTGCAATTTACGAGCACTCCAAAGTGCACGAAGTTGCGGTCTTCGGAGTGCCTCATGAGCGCTTAGGTGAAGAAGTGGCGGTTGCTATTTTGCCGAACGATGGTGTCGTGCTCACTCCTGAAGAAATCTGGACATTTCTCGATGGGAAAATTGCCAACTACAAGATTCCGACACATGTCATTGTGATGAAAGAGGCACTACCGCGAAATGCTGCGGGCAAGTTCCTCAAACGTGAGATGCAAGA
>JAURNB010000178.1 GCA_030830415.1 Acidimicrobiales bacterium
ACCGTGGTCTTGGCATTCACATCGCGGCCGTACTTTTCCCAGAACACTTCAAATGCGTGGCCATAGTCGCTATGCCCATCGACCCACACCACATCGGCTTCGGTGTTGACACGTTGAATGGCTTCTGCAATGTCTTCCGTTGATTTGAAATACTCCGTTACTTCATCGAGCCCATCGATGAATACGAACGACCGCACTTTAGAGAACTGCCCTTGCAGCGCATACACCAACATCAGTGTGAAACGAGCAAAAGCAGCCACGCTTCCCGAGATATCGGCAACCACCATGAGCTCCGGCTTAGATGGCCGCGGTGAGCGGAACTTGGGTTCAGCTGGCACACCGCCGTATGCCAATGAGTGGCGCACGGTGTTGCGGAAGTCGAGTGGACCCTTACGGCCTTTGCGGCGTTTACGCGTGAGGCGTGCTGCAATTTTACGCGTGAGTGGGTACAGCGCTTTCTTGAGGTTTGCCATTTCATCACGACTTGCGTGCATGAACTCAACGTCTTCAGGAAGTGGCTTACGCAGAGTTTTTGCCATGGCTTCTGCACCACGATCGGCAACGAGTTTGCGTCGAATTTCCGCTTCAATTTCTTGCTTGAACTTCTCGATGCGACTTTCCATCTCATCTTTATTGAGACGCTCTTCAAGATCGGATAACGGCTCTGTGGCTGTTTCGCGCTGAGCATCTTGCAACTTGTCGAGCATGTTCTCTAAGTCGAGATTCCGTAGGGTGCGATACAGGTAATATGTTCCACCTACAGGGCGACCGGGTTCCATGCCAGCAAAACGCTGCACGGCCTGGCGCGCCATTGCCCGCATCATTGCTTGGTCACCATTCATGAGCGCACGCATGAGGAGATTCATCATCTCTTCTTGCGTGAGAGAGTCCATGGCACCGCCGCCACCCTTACCCTCACCTTGACGCATTTGGTCTTGCATCTCACGCCAAAACTCATCGGGTGAGTCTTCGTCTTTAATGGAGTATTCAGGACCACGCAACGAGAAATACACCTCGAAAACTGTTTCGAATGCTTTCCAGTGCGCGGAGTTCTTCACCAAAGTTGCACCGAGCGCATACTTAAATGCATCACGGTCTTCAATGGGAATTTGGCGAATAGCCTCCATCGCATCGAGGTTTTCGGTCAGGCTGACGGGCAGACCTGCACTACGCAGTTCTGCAACGAAACCTGCCATCAAATCGAGCATGTGCTGTGATTCCTATTTGTCTGAAGACAATTCCTTCACCGCTTTGGCGATGTCGGTTTGGTACTTGAGCAAAATATGCAAGGTCTCTTTTGCCTGCTCAGCATCGATGTGCTCAATGCCCAAGAGCATCAAGGTGCGAGCCCAGTCGAGGGTTTCGCTCACCGATGGTGACTTCTTCAGATCGAGCTGACGAATGTTGCGAACAATGCGTGCCACTTGGTCGGCGAGATGCTCTGTAATGCCTTCTACCTTGGTGAGCACAATGAGCTTTTCACGCTCAAGGTCTGGGTAGTCAACATGTAGGTACAGGCAACGACGCTTCAAAGCTTCTGATAGTTCGCGCGTGTTGTTAGAGGTGAGAAACACCAACGGAATTTGCTTTGCAGTAATGGTGCCAAGCTCAGGAATAGATACTTGGTACTCGCTCAAAATTTCAAGCAGCAACGCCTCAGTTTCCATTTCCACACGGTCAACTTCGTCGATGAGCAGCACTACTGGGTCATCGGCACGAATTGCTTCGAGCAAGGGACGTGTCAGTAGAAACTCTTCGCTGAAAATGTCATCTTGAACATCGCTCCAGGAGTCGGAGTTCTTGTCGGCCTGAATGCGCAGCAACTGCTTTTTGTAGTTCCATTCATACAGTGCCTTCGATTCGTCGAGCCCCTCATAACACTGCAAACGAATAAGGCGTGCGCCAGTGAGTTCGGCGATGCTCTTTGCGAGTTGGGTTTTGCCGGTTCCGGCTGGCCCTTCCACAAGAACTGGTTTCCCTAAGCGATCGGCCAAAAAGGCCACGCTTGCAATGCCGTCGTCAGCCAAATAATTGACTTCTTTGAGCCCATCACGGACAGCCTGCACTGATTCAAAGCGATTCCCCATTTCTCAACCTTACTGTTCGGTACGCTCTCACTACGAATGGACAGCCAAAACACTTCCCCGCGAGCTGGCCTCGTGCGCTCCAACATTGCCGTTGCATCAGGCACCGCCCTTTCGCGCCTGACGGGTCTCATTCGCATCGTGGTCTTTGGCATCGTTATTGGGCAAACAGCCCTCGCCGACGCGTACGACGGCGCCAATAACTCGCCGAACTCCATATACGAGCTCTTCATTGGAGGCGTCTTTTCTGCTTCGCTTGTGCCGCTCTTCACACGCATCTTCGCCGATCAGACAAATGACGACGAGAACTCACGCACGGCTTCAGATGCTGTCTTTTCCGTGGGGCTCGTTGTTCTTGCGGCAGCCACCGCCGTTGCCGTTGCGCTTGCCTCACCCATCTTCCACCTATTTGCACTCCACACGTCGTCTGGCGTCGATGCCAGCGAGTACCAACGCATCGGCACTTTGCTCACCCGCATCTTCCTTGTGCAGATTTTTTTCTACGGCGTCACCGCGCTCATGACTGCCGCGCTCAACGCACGCAGGAAATTCTTTGCAGCAGCATGGGCGCCCGTTGCATCGAATGTCATCATCATCATTTCGCTGCTCTGTGTTCCAGCAGTTATCGATGGCAAGCCAACACTTTCCTCCGTCAATGACAGTTCGGCATTGCGCTGGCTCTTGGGCCTCGGAGCCACGGGCGGCATTGCCGTCACAGCCGCACTGCTCATCTTCTCGTTTCAACGCGAGAACATTGGCTTCCATTTCCGACCCCAGTTTTCACACCCCGCAGTAAAGAAACTTGCCAGGCTCTCAACGTGGACATTTGGTTATGTCGTTGCAAACCAAATATCTCTCATCTTTATTCGCAACCTTGCTCGCCCCGGAAGCGGCGGACCCGATGCATATACCAAGGCATACATTTTCTTTCAGTTACCCCATGGCCTTTTGGCAGTTTCACTGGCCACTACTTTTGCCCCCGAGTTAACAAGGGCGGTGACCGAGCGCAATAAAGAGAGGTTCGTTGAGCGCATGTCGCTTGGCATTCGCCTCATTTCGCTCCTCACTTTGCCTTTCAGTTTTCTCGTTCTTGTTACAGCACGACCTACCATCGGAGCCCTATTGCAACATGGCAATTTCACAGCCGATGCCGCCCTCAATACCTCCCGAGCGCTCATGGGATTCTCCATTGGCTTAGTCGGTTTCTCGGTTTACCTGTTTGTGTTGCGAGGCTTCTATGCGCACAACGACACGCGCACCCCATTTGTCATCAATTGCTTTGAGAATGTTCTCAATATTGTTTTCGCTCTTATTTTGGTACGTCACTTTGGTGTTCTTGGTTTGGGGTTAGCTTTCGCACTTGCCTACCTCGTGAGCGCGGTCATTGCACTTGCGGTTCTCGAAGCGAAAGTACCTGAGTTCGAGATGAAAGCAATGTTGAAATCACTGGTGCCTATGCTCATCAGCGCTGTTGTTGCTGCGGAAGTTGCGTGGGCCCTTGGGCGCGCAGTTGGTGCAACCTCAGGAATACTTGCTCTTGTTCGCACTGTTTTATGCGGCACTGTGGGCCTCGGTGTGTATGCAACACTGCTCTTTGTTTTCCACGTACCCGAAGTGCGGCAATTGGTAAACAGATTTCAGAAACTCAATTCAGAAGTCACCCAT
>JAURNB010000179.1 GCA_030830415.1 Acidimicrobiales bacterium
CATGGTGCTTTCTTGTCGCCTGAGCAAACAGAAAAACGCGTACGCACACTTCGCGCTGGTCGCCCAGAGGAAACCTTTGCAATTTCCATGCGCACGCGGTGGGACGCATTGCTCGACGAAGAAGATCTCATCATGTATGAAATTGACAGGTACCGCGAAATAGGAGTGACCCATCTAGTTCCTGAGCCACGTCAACGTACCGTTGACCTGTACTTGGAATCTATGGAGAAAATGGCGAGCATCTTGGTGCGTGCCGGTGTGGAAATGAAGAATTAAAAATGGCTACACACATTGCACCAGAAATCGTTCTTACCCGCGGTGGTCAAATTCCCAGTGGTATTTCTGTTCAGCGTAGAAGTCAAACAGGAGTTATTCAGGGCGAAGGCAAAGCCCAGCGTACGCGCGACCGGATTTTGCAAGCGGCGCGAATTGTATTTGCTCGTCACGGTTACCAAGATGCAACTGTTGAGCACGTGGTGCGCGAGGCTGGTTTGGCGCGAGGCAGTTTTTATACATATTTCAGCTCGAAGCACGACTTGTTTCGTCACCTTGCAGGCGTCATCGACCGAAGTATTGCTGAAGAGGTAGTGAAGTCCGACGCTTTACACAAGAGCAACCCCATTGAAAACCTGTCAATTTCAAACCAGGTGTATTTAGCAGTCGTGAAAAGAAACTACGACTTATATGTTCTTGTTGATGGTGTTGCTTCATTCGATCACACAGTGCGCGATGCGCGGCTTGCATCGCGTCAAAAGCACATCGACCGCGTAGCAAAGAAAATTCAGCAATGGCAGGCGATGGGTTGGGCAGGCCCTGACGTCAACGCTGAACTTGCGGCGGCGTTGCTCGTTTCAATGACGGCAACATTTTCTCGCTGGTTGTATGTTGGCGAATCTCATTTTGATGAAAATGAAGCATTGGAATATCTCAATAACATCTGGATCACAACGTGCAAGCTTGCAGAGCCAAAGAACGCAAAGGATGCGAAGTGAGCGCCATTACCCAAGAGAGCATTCGTAAAGAATTCAGTGCTTGGGTCGATGCTCATTGGGATGAAGAAATCGGCATTGTTGCTTGGCGAGATCTTCTGGTGGCATCGGGCTGGGCGGTGCCCTCGTGGCCAGAGCGGTGGTTTGGTAAAGGCCTGCCCGTGTGGGCAGATCAGGTTGTTGCTGGTGTCATTCGTGAAAAAGGAGTTGTCGGGCCACCTATTGGCGGCGGCATGAACCTCGCCGCACCCACAATTCTCGTTCACGGCTCCGATGAGGTGAAAGAAAAGTTTTTACGCCCAACGTTGGTGGGCGAAGTGAAATGGTGTCAGTTGTTCAGCGAGCCAGGCGCGGGTTCAGATCTTGCGAGTTTGTCGGCTAGTGCTGTTCGCGACGGTGATGAATGGGTGGTGAATGGTCAAAAGGTATGGAACACCAGTGCGCAGTATGCAGACCTTGGCATGTTGGTAGTGCGTACCAACTGGGATCGCCCAAAGCACCACGGTATTTCGTATTTTGTTTTGCCAATGCAACAATCAGGTGTTGAGGTTCGCCCCATTCACCAAATGAATTATCACAGTTCGTTCAATGAAGTCTTTCTTACCGATGCACGTGTGCCTGCAGAAAACCTGGTGGGCGACACAGACGATGGTTGGCGTATTGCGCGTACAACCCTTGCTTATGAGCGCACATTTAATACGTTACGACGCCCGAACTTTCGGGGTGATGAAAATGCACTAGGTCGCACATTGCGTGAGGCAAAAGAAGAAGCCGAGCGTCATTTCACAACCTATGTGTGGTATCCGCAACGTGCTGGTAGACCAGATCTTGCCGTTGAGCGTGCTCGTGATTTTGGTGTTGCGAGTGACCTTGTTGTGCGCCAAGCCATCACACGGCTCTATTCATTCAGTAAAGCAAGTGAGTGGACTTCAATGCGTGCGCAAGCAGCGCGTGCACTTGGCCGAGCAGCAGGGCCAGAAGGTTCGCTCGGCAAACTTGCCGCTTCAGAAGTAGCGCGCATGTCGAACAAGGTGCACACGCTCATTTCAGGAACACAAGGTGTATTAAAAGATGGCGATAACCCACTCGATGCAGTGATTGCAGAAGTACTGGTCTCAACGTCGGCACAATCAATTGCAGGTGGTACCGATGAAATTCAACGCAACATTATTGGTGAGAAAATTCTGGGTCTATCGCGCGAGCCAGAAGCAAAAAGCGACAAGTAACTACTTTTGCGACAGCGAAGCCTGTTCAGCTGCTCGCATCCACGCTTGAGCGCCGTCGTGGTCGCCAAGTGCAGTGAGTGATTGTGAAATTTTTGCTGCAACGAGTGCGGTGGGCTGTTGGCGAAATGCTTCGGCTCCAATTTTTGCCGCCTCGTGATGATTGCCAACGCGTTGTAAGCCAGACATCACCAAA
Organism: Acidimicrobiales bacterium; assembly: GCA_030830415.1. Classification (GTDB taxonomy): domain Bacteria; phylum Actinomycetota; class Acidimicrobiia; order Acidimicrobiales; family Ilumatobacteraceae; genus F1-20-MAGs119. The sequence goes on from JAURNB010000179.1 coordinate 2,409, forward strand.
ATGATGTAGTCGGTTTGCGAGAGGCCCGATGTTGCTGCGTTGTTGCGTTGACGTGACCCGAACATTTGTAGTTGCATCACCAGAAGAATTGCGGCCAATGGAAGAAAGCTTCTGGCCTCTTCAAAAGCAACCGCGACAACGAGTCCGCCAGAGGTTGCCACAACACTGAACCACATCATGAAACTCGCCCCGCGACGTGGTGCGAGTTTTTCGAGACCCGCTGAAACAATTGCTCCACCATCGAGGGGAACGACGGGGATGAGGTTGACCACAGCTAAAACAATGCCGGCCCACCAGATGGTCAGTGTTGCTTCATTGCGCAAAATATCGTTGCGCGATAGTGGGTTGGCGCCAAGCAAAAGCATGATGGCTGTGCCAACAGTTCCTTGCGCAAATGATCCGGCGGCGGCGATGCCAGCGCGTTCCCATCGGAAAAGGGGGCGACTCGGTAAATACGAGGCATAGCCCGCGAGAAAGTCGAGTGAAATTTCGGCATGTGCGCCGGTCGCGCGCGCAGCGAGCGCATGGCCGAGCTCGTGAATAAGGGTGAAGGCGGCGAGTGTTCCAGCAGCCCATAACCCAAGTGAACCACCATAAATGAAGACAACCAGTCCGAGAAAGATGATGAATCCTGGGCGAATTTCCACGCGAAAGCCCAGGAGCGTGAAGCTTCTGAAGTGCGACCTGTGATCTTTCCTCATTTGCTTGAAGCCTATGGGCATAACCCCTCTAGACTTTCCCACCGTGCCACTTGTATATGCCTTCGACCACAAACATCGCCGTTCTCCACGAGACATGAAAGACCTTCTCGGTGGAAAGGGTGCCAACCTCGCCGAGATGATGAGCGTCTTGAATCTTCCCGTGCCTCATGGGTTTACCGTCACCACCGACGCCTGCCGTGAGTACATGAAAGGTGGATGGCCAAAAGGCCTCGACCTCGAAATCGCAAAGCAAGTTGCTGCGCTCGAAAAGAAAATGGGACGCAAGCTTGGCAATGTTGCCGATCCACTTCTGGTGTCGGTGCGCTCAGGCGCAAAGTTCTCAATGCCCGGCATGATGGACACCGTTCTCAACTTGGGTTTGAACGACAAAACAGTTGTTGGTCTTGCCAAGGCAAGCGATGAGCGTTTTGCTTACGACTCATACCGCCGATTCATCAGCATGTACGGCCGCATTGTGCTTGGCCTCGAGGGCGAAGAGTTTGAACACGAACTCACCCAGGCACGCTTGGCCGCCGGAGTTGCTTCCGATGCAGAAATTCCTGCTGCTGCACTCAAGGCAATTTGTGATTCGTATAAGAAAATTGTGCAAAATCACACGGGTAAGCCATTCCCGCAAGACCCTGTGAAGCAATTGCGTGGTGCAATTGAAGCAGTGTTCCGTTCATGGAATGGCCCACGCGCCATTGCTTACCGTGTGCGCGAAAAAATTAGCCACGATCTCGGTACCGCTGTCAACGTTCAGGCCATGGTGTTTGGTAACCGCGATAGCAACTCGGGTACCGGCGTTGGCTTCACGCGTAACGCTGCAACAGGCGACAACAAGCCATATGGCGACTTCCTCGTCAATGCACAAGGTGAAGACGTAGTTGCAGGTATCCGCAACACCGAAGATCTTGATGCATTGAAGCGCAAATTTCCCGTTATTCACGCTGAACTCATGGCCATTTTCTTGCGCCTTGAAAAGCACTACAAAGATATGTGCGACACCGAGTTCACTATTGAGCAGGGCAAATTGTGGATGTTGCAAACACGTGTTGGCAAGCGCACTGGTGCAGCAGCACTGAAGATGGCTGTCGACATGACCAAGGGCACCGGCAAGGGCAAAGGTGCATGGAAGATCTCGCGCAAAGAAGCACTCATGCGCGTTACTGCCGATCACCTCGACCAGGTGTTGCACCCACAGTTCGCCAACAAGGGCATTGTGCTCACCAAGGGTCTTGCTGCATCACCAGGTGCTGCAGTAGGCAAGGTCTATTTCACCGCCGACGATGCAGCAGATGCGGCAGATCGTGGCGAAGCCGTCATCTTGGTGCGTAACGAAACCAGCCCTGAAGATGTACACGGCATGATGGTGTCGCAAGGCATTCTCACCGCTCGCGGCGGTCTTGTGAGCCACGCAGCGGTTGTTGCACGTGGTTGGGGAACCCCCGCCATTGTGGGCGCCGAAGCTGTTCGCATTGAAGGCAAGCAGTTCTCTGTTGGCGGTATCGTTGTCAAAGAAGGCGACGTCATTTCACTCGATGGTGCATCGGGTGAAGTGGTTGTTGGTGAATTGAAGCTTGAAGCCGCAAAGCCACCAAAAGAATTTGAAATCATCTTGAAGTGGGCCGACGAAATTCGTAAGGGCAAACTTGCCGTGCGAGCAAATGCCGACACCGGTGAAGATGCAAAAAATGCTCGCGAACTTGGCGCAGAAGGAATTGGCTTGTGCCGTACCGAGCACATGTTCTTGGCTCCCGACCGTTTGCCTGTTGTGCGCCGCATGATCTTGGCCGACACACCTGAAGAAGAAACAGCAGCTCTTGAAGAACTGCGTAAAGTGCAAAAAGAAGACTTTGCCGCAATCTTCCGTGAGATGTCGGGTCTTCCTGTCACTGTGCGTTTGCTCGACCCACCATTGCACGAGTTCTTGCCACGCGTGCTCGACCTTGAAGTGAAAAAGGCTTCAGTTGGTCTCACGCATGAAGAAGAGAAGTTGTTGGAAGCTGCTGAAAGCTGGGCTGAGTTCAACCCAATGATTGGTACTCGCGGTGTGCGACTCGGCGTTATTAAGCCTGGTCTGTACGCAATGCAAGTGCGTGCACTCATGGAAGCAGCCGACCAAGTATCGAGCGAAGGCTTCAAGCCCATTGCAGAAGTCATGATTCCTCTCACCGTTACACGTGAAGAACTTGCTCTTGCTCGTTCATGGGTAGAAGAAGTGTTGCGCGAAAACGCCACACGTCCTGCACCAATGAACAAAGGTAAAAAGGTGTCACGTCCGAAGGTCACCATCGGAACAATGATTGAAACACCGCGTGCAGCATTGCGTGCCGATGAACTTGCTGAAGAAGCCGACTTCTTCAGCTTTGGCACCAACGACCTCACGCAGTTGGTGTTTGGCTTTAGCCGCGACGACATTGAAAGCCGCATGATGCCTGCGTACCTGGAAGCTGGTCTCTTGAAGCGCAACCCATTTGAAACCATCGACCAAAACGGCGTGGGTGAATTGGTGTTCCTTGCCGCTCAGCGTGGTCGCAAAGTGAAGCGCGATCTCAAGCTCGGCGTATGTGGCGAGCATGGTGGCGACCCAGAATCCATCGAGCTCTTCTACAAGGCCGGCTTGAACTACGTCAGTTGCTCACCGTTCCGTGTACCTATTGCGCGCTTGTCTGCAGCGCA
>JAURNB010000180.1 GCA_030830415.1 Acidimicrobiales bacterium
AACAACACCAAACCCAATTCACTGCGCCTGCGCGCAACAGCTAATGGAGAAACGGTGTTCGCCAACTGCGCCTCACTTCACAACAGTAGAAGTAGTGCTCGATGTTGTAGAAGTACTCGACGTGGTGGTGGTAACAACAGCAGGCAAAGTAGTGGTGGGGTTCGGCTGCACTTCATCGCGAATGCCATTTACATATGTTTGTGCAGCACTCGACTCGCTAAAGGTGGGCTCACCAGCAATTTCCAATGCAAGAGCGTCGGTGAGGTCGCTACGCGTGAGTGTGGTGCGCGCTTCAACAGTGGGGTTAAACCACAACACGCCACCAGGGCGACCCTTCAACACCACAACATCGTCGCCTTGAAAGCTCACGAAGTAACCCGTGCGCCCGTAAGCCGCAAACACCACCAGCACCGCAAGAACAATGCCGCCGAGTGCACTCCAAAACAGCACCGGCCCAAAGCGGAACTTCTTTTTCGCAGGTGTTTCACGCATCACAAGGACAGGAGCATTATCGGAGTCACGTGGAGGGGAGATGGGCGATGGAGGCTCTTCCACCGGCACAACAACTTCTGCATCGGGCGAAGCAGTAGACACCACAATGACTGTGATGTTGTCGCGGCCACCTGCAGCGTTGGCAGCATCGACCAATGCTTGTGCTGCTTCATGTGGCGAGGTGCAACGTGCCAACACTTTGGCTATATCGGCATCAGAAATTTCGTCGACAAGCCCGTCGCTGCACAACACATACCACGCACCCACGGTGACTGAAAAAGTGTTTGCTTCAACTTCTACATTGGCATCAATACCAAGCGCGCGCGTAACAATATTGCGCCGCGGGTGAGTGCGTGCTTCTTCAATGGAAACAATGCCTTCATCTACAAGTTCTTGCACATAGCTGTGGTCTTTCGACAAACGCGACAGCGCACCTTCATGCCACATATAAACGCGTGAGTCGCCCACGTGTGCCACCACAAGGGAGTTATTTTCCAACACCACCATTGCTGCAAGCGTGGTGCCCATGCCGTGATGCAAATGGTTGGTCATCGATTCGGCGTAAATAACTTCGTTGGCACTTTCCAGTGCTTGCACCAAATCGGTTTCGGCAATAATGCTGCCGGCTGCTTCACGCAATTGCTCAACAGCCATCAGGCTTGCTACTTCGCCTGCGTTGTGGCCACCCATGCCATCGGCCACCATAAACACGTTGTTGTCGGCCAACAATGAATCTTCGTTGCCGGTGCGAACTTGGCCAACATGCGTGACCGCGCCATAGGTAATGGTGAACTCTTCCACTACTGCACCGTGCCCATAGTTACGTTCATCACTGCACCTCAAACACAGCGCTGCCGGTTTGCACACGGTCGTCGCGCTTGAGTTGCTGGGCTTCAGTAATTGTTTTCGCGTTCACCAGTGTGCCATTCGTGCTACCCAAGTCTTCAACCCACCACGCGCCATCACGTTCAAAAAACCGCGCGTGGCGAGTACTTGTATACGGGTCGTCGGGCATCACCACGCTGCACTCAGGCGCACGACCCACCACCACATCGCCTTCAAGCACAGTGACACTTCCTCGCCGAGCAGCAGGCTCAACCATGAGCAATTGCACAGGGCCAGTTTTCGCACGCGAACCCACACCTGAACCAGCAGCATTTGCCTTGGGCGACACGCCAGCGGCAACAGGCACGCGCACTTCGCTCCACACCGCCCACAACACACGAGCAAAAAAGAGATAGAGCAAAGCCAACAGGGCCACTTTTAACGTATTCAGCAGTTGGTCGCTCATGGCCAACTCACCCAATGGGTCATGCCACCTCGTAGCGCGCCTTGGTGGCGCCAAACACAATGGCGTCGTTCTTGCGCAACACTTGCTCGCCATTCACCTTCACACCATTAATAAGGGTGCCATTGGTGCTGCCCAGGTCGACAAGAACCCACACCGCATCGGCACCTTCGCCACGCAAGCGCAGTTCCGCATGACGGCGGCTCACATTGGTGTCGTTCAGCGGAATGGTCGACTCAGCCGAGCGCCCCACCGAAACAACCCCAGGCCGCAACGCAATACGCGACCCATCGGCCATGGCAAGCGTGGCTTTCAACATGGGTGCAGCAGCTGGCGCCGGCGCACTAGGCGTTCCACCCAACGACGGCAGTGGCGGAATAGAAGGAGTCGCAATAGTGGGTGGGGTAATAGTGGGCACAGCAATAACTGGGGGAACCACTACGGGTGGCACGACCACCGGAACTTCAAGAGACGGAATGCCTGCTGCAGGGGGCTCATCGCTGTGTTCCACCACCACGGGTGCAGCAACGGGCGCCGGCTCACTCGCCCCCGCACTCACGCTGGCATGCACCTCAAAACGCCCTGCTTTCAAGGCCGCATCGGTCAACAGGCTGACTTTGACCTCGCCCAACAACTGGTATTGCTCACTTTTCGCGTATTCCTCGGCAGCACCCACCAACTCGGCCAATAGGGGCTTTTCTAAATCGCCAAATGCAGCACGATCTTTTTCATTGACATGCACCACAAACACGTTCGGCGCCACGGCCTTGCCAGCAGCATCGAGCGTACGCTGCGCATCGATTTCACGAATGAGCTTGCGCCCAATGTGAATGGGGCGAACTGAACTTTTAAATGCACGTTGAAACACGCCACCGACCATACGCTCTACACCCTGCTCGAATGATTGCAATTGCATACCGACTTCCTGTGAATTCAGGCTACTTGCAGGGTGGCACGCAGTGTGGGCAATGCGCAGGGCCTCCACCTGTCTAGGCTCGTTCCATGCTCAGCGCCGGCCGCCTCACTTCTTTCTTCAAAAAGTGGTGGCTCCCGTTACTTTTTTGTGTTGTTCTTCCCACCGCAGTAGTGGGAAATGTCATTCAACGCCACTCACAGTTTTCTCCCATCGACGAACAAGCTCATTTCGACTACGTCGAGCGTCTGTACTCACACGGCCTACCAGCCGTCGGCGACCCTCTCATGGAATCAACACTGAAAGAAATTGCGTGTCGCGGAACCGCACTTCCTGGCATTGTCACCCCGCCTTGCGATTCGGCCACATTTACTGCCAAAGACTTCCCCGGCGAGGGCTTCCAGTACGAAGCCCAACAGCCACCTCTTTATTACGCCGTTGCAGCACCCATTGCCAAAGTGATGGAAAAGGTGGTGGGCCTAGGCACGGTGGGCAGTGCACGCCTCATTGGCGTCCTTCTCCTCATTGGAGGGCTTTTACTCTCGTGGCATGTGGCAATGATGATGAAAATTCCCCGCCTCACCTCGCTTGCCGGGATTGCAGTGATGGGGTTGTCGCCCACAGTTGTGTATTACTCCGCCATCGTCAATAACGATTCGGCAGCCGTTCTTTGTGGTGCATTGGTGTGTTACGTCGCAGCATTGGCACACACCAAACAACGCTCCTATAAAAAATACGCATTAGTAGTCGGCGTCGTTTGCGCATTCACAAAAAGCGTTTTCATATTGCCTGCTGTCATTGTCGGCTTAGCCATGGTTGCTGTATCGCTTCACAGCAGTGGCGGAGTTGGTGTATTTCGATCAAAAACTCAGTTGAAAACTTGGTGGCAGCATTCATTGACCAAGATATATGGACACACTGGAGTGTCGCTAGTTGCTTCATCAATGGCATGCACATTTGTATGGACGATGGTGGTGCGCATATACGCAAGCATTCCCCTCTCAGAGCTTCCTACTTTTGAAGTACTACGAGGCACTAAAGCAAACCTGGGCAATGTGTTGGAAGAAGCAACGCATTTGCTGTCGCCCCTTACGGGCTTGTATCACCCATTCCAATATTGGAATCAAGATGTATTTGAATTTCTCAACACCATCGCATTAGTTGCGATTGTGGCCGGTTGCGCCGCAGGAGTTTTCGTTGCAACCCGGCAGTGGTGGGCAGTACTCGGGCCACTTGTGTTACTGGGTCTGTTCATTGGCGGAATTGCAATGGGAGTGGGGTTCTGGAGTATCTACCACTTTGCTCCAACAACAGAACCACGCTATGCATTGTCAATGGTGCCAGTGCTCGTACTCATCTTGTGTGCGGGCATTCAACGCGCAACTGCACAAAAAGTTTTCGCACTCGGAGCCTTCGCGTTTTCTGCAATGAGCGTGTGGATGATTATCCAAACGCCACTGGTGTAACTACTTCGTGTAGTCGCGCAAGCGTTGTGCCCGCCAAAACGGCCGCTCAGTGTCGGGGTGCCACCTGCGTGGTGCAGGCGCACGATACGGATCGTCGTTAAACACGGCAGCCCACTTCTCACGAAACGCTCGTGGTGCACGCAAGCGAAAACGCTCAACAGCATCGCCCATTTCGCTGTACTCATAAAACGCTGCACGTGGGTTCACCACGTTGCGCAAGCCTTTTTCACGTAACCGCAAGCTGAAATCGACCATGTCCCACGGTACAGCAAGTGATTCATCGAACCCGCCCACTTCATTAAACAACTCGCGGCTCACTATGGCACACGTTGCATCGACTGCAGACACCTCGTGCAGGGTTTCTAATAACGCACGCTGGCCACGTATGTATTTCGGCAAGTTGATGTGTGATTTTTCCAAATACATCGGCTTCAAAATAAAACCTTCATGCAACAAACGTTCCACTGCTGAATACGCCATTGCGGTGACCACACCAACACCTGGTTCTTGTGCAACGCGCAACAACTCTTCACACCATTCAGGCGTATCTACTTCCAACGCTTCAGAAGCAAAAAACAAATACTCACCCGTTGCCTTGCGCGCCAAATCGTTGAACACCACCGCGCGCGACCGCGTATCGAGCGGCGACTCCACATATTCAATGTGTGCATACGTAGAAGCACTGCGCAAGCTCTCAACACTCTCGGCAAAATGCTTACGCTCTAACCCATACACATTGCCCACTGCACCAATATGAGGCATGAGCACACTCACACTTGGAGTACCACGCAACTCACGCACTACGTGATAGTTGCCCGGGTATTTCTCTAAGCGCTGCACTTCACCACGAATACCAACGCGTTCGCAGTGGCTTTCAATGGCACGCAAACCAGCGTCGTATGCATAGGGCTTTGCACTTGCATTGTTTGCTACTGAACTTGTTGCCATGCGCCAGTGATACAACAACTTGCGCACGTGGCCTACCTTGCGTGCTTTTTCCGTCACCCGCAAAATGAGGTCGTAGTCTTGCGAGCCGTCGTACCCCTTACGAAACCCGCCCACTTCTTCCATCAGCGAACGGCGAATGACCGACAAGTGGCACACATACATTTGGCTACGAAAACGTTCTGGCGACCAATCGGGTTTAAAGAACCGCTCAATAATCTTGCCGTCAGCCGTCATCAATGTTTCATCGGTATACACGTAGTCAATAAGTGGGTCGCTCTCAAACTTCGCCACCACTTCCGCAAGTGCATCGGGCTCTAACACGTCGTCGTTGTCGAGCAGCGCAACAAACTCGCCGGTGGCCATGGCCAACCCATCGTTCGAGGCCGCAACAATGCCACCGTTTTCTGCGCGGTACGCAACGCGAATGCGC
>JAURNB010000181.1 GCA_030830415.1 Acidimicrobiales bacterium
ATAGGTAAGGCCACCAACTTGCGTAGCCGAGTACGTAGTTACTTTGGTGCGGGCGAGACGCGTAAAAAGGTGGGGGCGCTGCTGAAGTTGGTGAAGGGTGTGCACTTTATTGAGACTCCTGACCCCGTGACGGCTGAGGTACTGGAAATACGTCTCATTGGAAAGTTACGGCCGCGGTACAACTTTGTAGGAACACGCAGTGAGAAGTATTGCTACGTGCGCCTGACCACCGATGAAGAATGGCCACGACTTGTGGTCACCAAGGTGCCTTCTGCAAAAGGTATTTCAGTTGGCCCTATCTCGACGCGCACAATGGCGAGGGAAATGATTGAGGCCATTGAATCGGTAGTGCCGTTGCGGCGCTGCACCGTGCGCATGGGGCGTAACTATGTGGCCTCACCCGATGCTCCCGTATGTTCTGCTGCGCAACTAGGCCTTGCCCAGTGTCCGTGTTCGGGGTCGGCCGACCCGGTGAGTTACGCCGCAATTGTGCAGACAGTGGCCGATCACCTCACACAAAAATCAACACATGTTCTTGAATTGCTCGATGAGAAAATGAAAGAGCATTCCGCAGCTCGTCAATTTGAAGGTGCGGCTCTTATTCGCGATCGCATTCAGACCATTAACACCATTTTGCGCCGGCACCGCCAGGCCACTGCATTACGCCAAGAACCTTCACTCACCATTCAAGCTGGTGACATTGTGTATGAACTGGAGTGCGGTGTGTTGAAGGCAACCCATGCTGGCACGGCATTTACACCAAGTGCCGCTGCGCAGCAGTTTGCTCATTCCATGCGGATGCCTCGCCTCATGGAAGATATTGAGTCGCTTATTGCAATGCCAAGTGCTGAAAACGGTGTGGCCGAAGGGCTTGTGCCGTCTCAGTTGTTAGACGAAATTTTGTGTTTGGCCCGTGTGGCAGAGACAGCTGGGTATTTCTCTGACAAGTAGATGGGCTCGGTCTGCTCGGTACTGTTGAAGCAGGCACAAAGGGGGCTTATGTCTGTTGATTTCAGTTTAGATTCGCACGATTTTCAAGAGCGGCCAGCAGAATATTTCGAGCAGCTGCGCGGGCAGTGCCCCGTTGCTCATGCCGATTTGCCGGCACCATTTTTCGTAGTGTCACAAAATGCCGATGTAGCTGCAGTATGGCGCGACAGTGATGTGTGGAAGAGCAAGTTTGGCCCGGGTCTTGCGTATCACGGTGGAGGAGTACTGGTATCGGTAGACCCACCAAAGCACACCACCGATCGTTTGGCTATTACGAAGATCTTTAAGCCGTCGGCAATTGAAGAGATGCGTGGAGATATTGAAGCACTGGTCAAAGATGTGGTTGCCAAGTTCGCACGAAGCGAAGGTAATGCAGGCGATCTCATTCGGGGAGTAGGAATGCCGATTCCTCTCACCATTATGTGTTGGCTTCTCGGTACTCCTGTCGCCGATATTGAAAAGTTTCGCCAGTGGGTCTTGCCCATGGCTGAAGCGGTGTCGGCAGTTGATGGTCGCATGGGCGACGTAACTGCGCAGGCGTATAAGAGCTTTGGTGAATACTTTTGGCCACATGTGAAAACTCGGGCTGCTCTCATTGAGTCTGGCGGAGATGCCCCCGACGACTTGCTGACTCGCTTGCTTACTGTTGAGCGCGATGGACAAAAGCTCACACAAGAAGACGTGATGGGTTTTTGTCAGTTCCTTATGGTGGCGGGAAGCGCGACCACCACACTGCTCATTGGAAATGTGATGAGTCGCATCATCGATGACTCCGCACTTGCGGCGCGGCTGATTGCCGACCCCTCGCTTATTGAAATTGCAGTAGAGGAGAGCCTTCGAATAGATGCGCCAGTACACGGACTCTTCCGTACCAATGATGAGCCGGTGTGTATGCACGGAGTCGATATCCCTGTTGATAGCAAGGTGCTGGCGCTATTTGGTTCGGCGAACCTCGACCCCACAGTATGGGAAAACCCTGAAGAGTTCAGTTTGGAACGCGACCCCGTGCAACTGCGCAAGCACTTTGCCTTTGGCGTGGGTATTCACTATTGCCTGGGTGCGCCACTTGCACGCATGGAAGCGCAACTGGCCGTGCAAGAGATGCTGACGAAATTGCCGAACTTGCAAGGCGACGGCGAGCGCCAGTTAGTGAAGGCAGCAGTGCTCAAAGGTTTTGAAGTGTTACCCGTGAAGTGGAGCTAATAAATGTACGAAAATGTCTTTCAACCGCTCAAAGTGGGTGGCATCACTCTCAACAATCGCATTGTGCGCACAGCACATTCCACTGGTGCAGGTTGGGTTGATACCAGCGACGCGTTTATGGCGTACCACACGGAACGTGCAAAGGGTGGAGTAGCGCTTTCCATTTTGGAAATTGCGGGAGTGCACCCCAGTGCACCAACACATATTCCGGTGTACGACGATCGTGTATTGGGCGGCTACGAGAAGCTAATGGCATCTATTCGTCCGCATGGCATGAAGGTCTTTCAACAGTTGTGGCACGGGGGAAGCGCAACAGGTGTGAATCCACTCGGCGGCGCGCCATGGAGTGCAAGTGATATTCCTAACCCGCGTACGGGTGTTGTGCCGCGTCCGATGACGAAGGGCATGATTGACGAGGTTGTCGCTTCTTTTGCTCGTGCAGCGCGACGGGTAAAAGATGGCGGACTCGATGGCATTGAAATTCATGCCGCACATGGTTATTTGGTGGGGCAGTTTTTGTCGCCTGCAACGAACCATCGTGAAGATGAATACGGCGGCACCTTTGAAAACCGTAATCGGTTCTTGGTGGAAATTCTGGAAGCAATTCGCAACGAGGTAGGTGCCGATTTCCCGTTGGGTATTCGCTTGTCGGCCGATGAAGAAGTGCCAGGTGGAATGCGTACCGACGACACGGTGCAAGTGGCGAAGTATTCAGAGCATCTCGTTGACTTCGTTGACGTCTCACTTGGTAGCTACTACCGCTTTTACAAATTGCTTTCCACCATGGACGACCCACTTGGTTATGAGTTGCCCAAGAGTGAAGCTGTTACGCGCGAACTATCGGTTCCCACCATGGTGACCGGCCGCATTATGACGCTCGATCATGCAGACCATGTAGTGGGTAGCGGTATTGCCGACATGGTATCGATGGTGCGTGCACTTATTGCCGACCCATACCTGGTGGCAAAAGCACGTGATGGTCGCGAAGCCGAAATCCGCCCATGCATTGGTTCGAGCCAGGGTTGTGTGGGCTTACTCATGAGCACCGGCAAAATGGCATGTGTTGTGAACATTGCTGCAGGGCAAGAACATAAAACCGAGTTTGAAGTGCCCGAGAAGTCGGCGGTGCATAAAAAGGTGGTCATTGTTGGCGGTGGGCCAGCTGGATTAGAAGCTGCACGTACCGCTGCGCTGCGTGGCCACGAAGTTGTTCTCTTTGAAATGCAGAAATCGCTTGGTGGGCAAGTGGCTATTGCGGCAACCGCGCCGCATAGAGCCGATATAGGTGCCATTACGCGTTGGTTGGCTGAGGAAGTGAAGCGTCTTGGCGTTGATGTTCGTTTATCGACTCCGGTTGACCCCGACATCATCAATGAAGAAAAGCCAGATGAAGTGATTATCGCAACAGGCTCATCGCCGCGCCGCGACGGCTTTCAAGCAGCACGGCCAGCAGAACCCATTCCTGGAATTGAGA
>JAURNB010000021.1 GCA_030830415.1 Acidimicrobiales bacterium
CCCACATAGCCCAAATACAAAATGGGCGGGTGGAAGAGAACCAAAATGTGATTTTGCAGGAGCGGGTTGGGCCCTGGCCCATCGGTGACGCCAGGTGCACCCACCCCAAAGGGGTTTGCCGGCGCAAAACTCAGCAAGAAAAAGAATGCCAGAACGATAAACATCACGGCCATTGCCCATGCAATGAGTGGATCATTGAGTTTTTTGCGATACCGCCACACCACTGCTGCACATGACAACGCGAGAGCAAGTACCCACAACAAGATGGACCCCTCGAGAGCGCTCCACACTGCAGTGAAGTTGTACAACGCCGGTGTGGAACGTGAACCATGATCTTGCACATACTGCAAAGAAAAGTCGCGCGTGATCATTGCATATTCCATTGCGGTAATGGCTGCAAACGCGGCAAATAAAACAAGAGCAGCAAACCGCGGAATGAGCCGTGCGGTGCGGGCTTCTTCATGACGCGATGACTCGCGCGCAGTATAAATAGAGGCAACAGCACCAAAGGCTGACGCAATGACCCCCACTAATAACGCACCGCGACCCAAAGGCCCCGCAAGACCTTGGTTCACCGCTACTTCTACTGCATCGGCAGAGAACATGCAGCAGCCTCAGCTTTGTCTATGCGTTCTTTGTTTTCCGTGGAGTACGCATTCGAATGTTTCACTTCAATGCGGTCACTGAGAAAAACTCCATTGACCATTCGTCCGTGCGCAACCACTGGAATACATTCCTGGAAAACGCCACCTGGGTCGCCGTCGTATCGCACCTCTAACGTGTCTTCATTGAATGACATCGAAAAAGTAGTCATTCCTGCTGCTTTTTTTAGACTTCCTTCGTCGACTGCGCCCTGTACACGTAGCCGACGAGTTCCCTCGCATCCACTACGCACTCCCACCTCATCGACATTGCAGTAGTAATCGATGGCGGAAGATAAAAACTTTGTTACAACTACTCCACCGAAAACAAGGATGACGGCGAGCAACAGCGCAGGTTTCCATCGGCGTTTCCGCGAAGGCACAGATGGTGCCGCGAGCACAGCATCGCGCGGAGAGAGATCGAGTGCATCATCTTCTATCGCCATGGTTTATCACTCTCGGCAATTGCACTATTGAATTTGCGTGCTTGTCGAAACATGCGCAGAACATACGCACCTACGGCAACAAAGGTAATTGCATAGCCACCCACAATGAAACTGACGTGATCCATTAGTTCGCCTCATTTCGACGTTCTTGCAATGCTGCTTCCAAACCACCGTCATCTATGGCATCGGCCAGCATCAGTACGCGCTGGCGGTGGAGAACCATCCATGCAAATAGCGAGGTAAATACCGCCACGCCGAATAGGAGGGAAAACAACATGAGGCCATCCATGGTGACATCGCCATTGGGTTGCAGAACCGAAGCCTCTTGATGCAAAGAACGCCACAACACCACGCTGAAATGCACAAGTGGAATTTCCAATACAGCGAGCAGCGCAACCACCGCACTGCGCTTTGCGCGTTGCTGATGGCTCCCGCCGAGGTCGCGCACTGCGAGGTAGCCAACATAAGTAACAAATAAGAAAGCCGTGGTGGTGAGCCGTGGGTCCCACTGCCAATAGGTTCCCCAGGTGATCCGGCCCCACAAGCTGCCGGTCACCAAACAAAGACCCATAAAAATGACACCCACTTCAGCAGATGCCCCGGCAATGCGATCGAAGGTAAGAGAGTGCTGCTTGCCCCACATATACATTGCCGATGTAATTGCAGTGACAATAAAAGCGAGGTAAGCCACCCAGGCCGTAGGCACATGGATGTACATAAGACGCACGGTGCTTCCCTGCACAACGTCTTCATCGGTAAAAAAGAGACCAAGCAAAGTGAGCATCACCAAGCCGAGAAGAACAACAATTCCGAGCCCCCGAGAAGCGCGGGTACCCGTTGGCGTATCTAGTGGTGAGGGGAGGAGGCGAAAACGGTTCATATGATTCTTAGGGTTCTCATCTGAAGATAGTTGCTTTTGGCCATCTCTCACTCTTCTGTGAGCACGCCAAAGGCAAGTGTTCCACCAAAACCAAAGAGAGCGCCAAATACTGCGAGTAATGCCACCCACGGCCACCCTTCGCCGAGAGTTGCGCCGCTGACCCCAAATGCCGATTCAGTTGCCCGGGTTGCGGCAATGAGAACGGGTGCTACAGCGGGTAACAACAACAGTGGCAAGAGGGTTTCGCGACCTTTTGCCGCTGCACCCAGGCCACCGTACAACGCACCCATCGTCGCAATTCCGACGTTTGCCAACACACTGACTGTGACGAGAAGCACTGCGCCGCCCCACGACAACTGCACCTGGTACAGCACCAACGACAACATCACAAGCACACATTCGAACAGAAGTAACTGCACAGCGAGCGCTACCGACTTACCCAAAAACACACCAGCCGACGACACACCTGCAACTTTGATTGCATCGAGTGCATTGTCGGCTGACTCAATAGCAAATGTTCGCTGAACGATAATTAAGGAAGAGAACAAGACGGCAAGCCATACCAGACCTGGGGCAACTCGTTGCAAGATGCCATCGTTGTCGAGCGCAAAAGCAAAGAGCACCATCACAATTCCTGCGAATGGCAATACTTGGTTCACCAAAACCTTGCTGCGCCACTCAATACGCAAATCTTTAGTGGCAATTGCACGTGCAACCGACATCGTTGAAATGGAGTTCTGTGTCATTGCGCACCGCGTTCCACAATGGCACCGCCAACAACTTCAATACGACGCGTCGCAAGCGCGCCTGCACGCTCTAATTCATGTGATGCAACAATGACGGTGGCCCCAGCACTGGCAGCCTCACGCAAGATGTTGTCAATCTCATCTCTGCCTGAAGCATCGAGGCCTGCATGTGGTTCATCGAGTAACCATAACGACGCTCGTCGAATGACCAAGATGGCTAATGCAGTGCGCCGGCGCTGACCTGCAGACATTTTCGCAACGGGAGTATTCAAAAGTCGCTCGTGAAGACCCATACGTTGCGCCGACAACGCAATTTCTCGCGATGAGGCACCTACAACAGCTCCCCAGAATTTCAAGTTTTCCTGCGCAGTGAGATCGAGATACAACCCGTTTGCATGGCCCAGCATTCCTACGTGTGCTTGAGCCTCCTTGCGCTGTGTTGCAAGATTAAAACCCAGTACTGATGCTTCACCTCGCGCCAAAGGCACAAGCCCTGCACATAACCGCAACAGAGTTGTTTTACCTGCGCCATTTGCACCGCTAATAAGTACAATTTGACCTTTTTTCACCACGAGTGAAGCTTCAGCAAGAGCCGGAAATGAGCCAAGAAGCACTACTGCATTGTGCAGTCGTACTGCTTCATCAACGCTGCCCATACCGAGACGCTACCCATCGCCATGGCAGAGGGCAAACGTGCCACTATCGTGATGAACGATGAATCTCAAAACTGCTCGTGTTGTTGGCTTCATCGGCAAGGCCTTCATCACCTCCGGACTCTTGCTTCTCGGACTCGTTGTGTACCAGTTATGGGGTACCGGTATTGAGACGCGTCGCACCCAAAGTGCGCTGCGTCAGGAATTCAATCGCATCATTGCTACAACACAACCAGCGACAGCAACAACCGCTCCAGCCGGCACTTCAGCGTTCCTTCCAGTGACCGATGCTCTAGCACTCATTGAAATTCCCAGCATCAATATTTCTAAAATCATTGTTGAAGGCATCACGCCCAAAGATCTGCGGCGCGGGCCGGGCCACTTCCCCAAAACCCCCCTGCCAGGGGAACTAGGTAACAGCGCAATTGCTGGGCATCGCACTTCTTACGATGCCCCTTTCGGAAACCTCAACACGGTTTCACTCGACGATTCCATCATCATCACTACTCCCAAAGGAAAATTTGAATACATCGTGAAGGAGGTGTCCATCATTGCGCCCGACGAGACCTCAGTTCTCAAAAATACTCCTCGGGTGGCGACCCTCACGCTCGTTACTTGCCATCCACGCTTTAGCACCAGCCAACGCCTTGTAGTACGTGCTGAACTTTCGTCTACCTCTCCTCCGCCCGTTGCAACAAGTACCACAACGCCCACAACTACTCCTCAAGTAGTAGATGCCGTGACCCCCGAAGTACTTCCTGAAGCCGACATCGACGATCTCGGCGGATGGTTTTCTGACTCGGGTGCAATATTTCCCACACTGATGTGTGGAGCCTTGCTGATTGCAATGGCTATGTTCAGAAAATTCCTGCACAACCGCATCTCACGCCGCATGACCTCACGGATAGCAGCAAATTTCACTTCGTACGCCATTCTCAGCGTCCCATTTTTTGTGACGCTTTACTATTTCTATCGATATTTCAACTTGCTATTGCCCGCAGGGGCCTAGAGCTCTTTTAGTTTCCGGTAAATCGCGCTTTACGTTTCTCCAGAAATGCGGTGCGCCCTTCGTGTGCATCGGCACTCGCCCAGGCTTTTGTGCGTAACGCCTCAAATGCTGCGTCGTCTACTAATTTTTCTGCGACCGCTTCTAAACCACGCTTGTGTGCAGCAATAGTGATGGGCGCCAAGGTGGCAAGATAGCGAGCCCATTCCATCGCATCAGCGAGTGTTCCTAGTTTGTGCACTGCCCCCTGCACATGAAGTTGTTCTCCGCTGTACGTGCTTGTGCCCAACAGCATGTTGCGTGCAATAGCTCCGCCACATTCTCGCGCCACACGCTCAATGGTCCACTGATCGACAGCTAGCCCCAGTTTTGCTGCGGGGATACCGAAAACACTTGCTGATGTCGCAACACGTAAATCACAAGCAACTGCCAGTTGTGTTCCTGCACCTAACGCATGCCCGTGCACTGCAGCCAAAGTGATACATGGCAGCGAAGTGAACCCGCGCAAGGCTGTAGACAGTGCGCTACCAAACTCGTCGTCTTCAACGCCAGTGAGGTCGGCACCAGCACAAAAACCTTCGCCTTCACCAGTGAGTACTAGTACTCGAGCCCTACCTCGCGCCTCTTCTTGAAATTGCTGCAAGAGCATCAACGTGGCGTGATTCACCGCATTACGCCGCTGTGGACGGCAAATAGTGACTAATGCGACGTCATCTTGCCACTCCAGAGTGGCAGGAATGCCGTCTTTCTGAGTACCTTTTGTATTGCTCGCCTCTACCATCTGTGAAACCTTATGGCTTTTCCTCCACCAACATCTGCATCGCACGACCCCGTCCGTGTTCGTCGTCGCCAATTTGCCAAGTACACACTGCTTGCTAACCGCATTGGCTATTTGTTGTACGCAGTGTCCATGACAGTTTTCATATTGGCTTTTGCCCTCAAATTCACACCAACGATGGTCACCATCATTACGGTATGTCTTGTGATTGGATCCATTTTGTTGGCACCCTCCATAGTTCTTGGGCATGCCATTAAGGCAGCCGAACGAGAAGATCGTGAGAATGGCCTATGAGCATGACCACACCAGCACGGCTCACTGCTGCTGAGCGACGCGAGCAACTTCTCCAAGTAGCCCTCACTGTTTTTGCACAGCGCGGTTATCACACAACGTCAATGAACGACATCGCCGATGCTGCTGGAGTCACCAAGCCAGTTTTGTATCAGCACTTCGACTCCAAGCGTGCGCTCTACATCGCCGTACTCGATGCGGTGGGAAGCAACATGATCCACGCCATCACGTCCGCAACAAAAAGCGTTCCTACCGGCAAAGCCCAAACCGCTGCAGGAATGGTCGCCTACTTTGAATGGCTGTCAAGCGATCCCAATGCATTCACATTGCTATTCGGTGGTGGCACACGCCGCGATGAAGAGTTCGCAATCGTTGCCCGCAACGTAGAGAAGGCAGTTGCCGAACTCATCGCTCCTCTCATTGAAGCTGGCGTCGATGCCGACTACCAGCGCATGGTTGCACATGCACTCATCGGCATGAGCGAAGGTGTTGCACGTCACCTCATTCAACGCCATGAGCCCTTCGATGCCCACATCGTTGGCGAGCAACTTGCTTCACTGGCATGGGCCGGGCTGAGGGCAGTTGGGCGCAAGCCCGAGTAGGCTCGTCTTATGGCCTTACCAGGCGAACACCATCCAGCATTTGAAGAATACTGCGAATGCATCTACGAACTTCTTGAAGAAAACGTAGAAGTCATTCAAGCGCGCATTGTTGAGCGCCTCCAAGTTTCACGTCCCTCTGTGTCTGAAATGATGAAGCGGATGGAGTCTGAAGGTCTCATTGCAATTACTGGTTCAACCATCGCACTCACCGAGATGGGCGAAAAACTTGCGCAACGCACCGTGCGCCGTCATCGCATTGCCGAAAGATTCCTCACCGATATGTTGGGCCTTTCTTGGGCGCAAGCTCACCATGAAGCAGGACGCTGGGAACACGTCATGTCGGCCGAAGTAGAGATGGCAATGGACCGAGTGCTCGGCAACCCCACAACCTGCCCACATGGCAACCCCATCCCTGGTTCGCAGTACCTCGCCGCTTTAGTGATGCGCCTTGTCGACGTGGCTCCCGGCCGTGGATTCACCGTCGACCGCATTCCCGAAGAACTCGAATTCACTCCTGGTTTGTTGGAGTTTTTGGAAACCGCAGAAATTCATCCAGGTAAATCAGGAACGGTGTCTGCCACATCGCCCGATGGAAGTGTCACTGTAGAAATCGATGGCCAACGTATTGGTGTTGGCTCTTTTGCTAGTGCCCGAATCTTGGTCACAGCACAGTGAAGAAATCTGCTCTTCTTTGCCTCAGCGCTATTGCCCTGTTGAGCAGTTGTGCCACCACATACAACAGCGGCGCAAACACCCCTACCACTTCTTCTCCAGGCGCTTCCACCACAACAACTATTCCGCGGGGAAGCACAGAAGAGTTATTCGCACAATTGCTAGAGACCGGCAGAGAGCTTGGCAACGACATCGCCCAAGGCGACATGTCGACTGCACGCACAAAACTTGCTGACATTAAAGCAATTTGGATTGGCATTCAGCCACAAATTGCACAAGCAACTCAAGATCTTCTTGACGACACACAACGCATGATGAATTTATTTATCACTGCTGTAGAACGTAAGCGCCCAGCCGATGCCGACAAGGCAATGCGTTTTCTTCCGAGTCTTATTTCTGCACTAGTGAATTAATACACCATGCACGGCGGCAAAGGCCGATGATGAACAACGGTGAGACGCTGAGTAGGTCGCGTGAGTGCAACATACAAAGCACGCAATCCCAGTGTTTCAATTTCCACAATGTCCTGTGGCTCAACAACCACCACACCGTCGAGCTCTAGGCCCTTCACCAAACTCACTGGCACCACAGTGAGGCCTGTATCGAGGGCCGTATTTGCTGCTTTACCATGGCTCATACCGGCTGCGCTGAGCGCATCAGAAACAGCAGCCACCATGTTGTCGGGGCAAACAACAGCAACGTTGCCCGCAGGGAGTTCTTCAATAAGTGCTTTGGTTTCTGCAGTGACGACATCGAGCAAGGTGCCGCCACTTTGCGCAGCATTCACAATGCGCGGGCCGGCATCGCCTTCACGCACCGACTGCGGCGAGCGCAAACCTGGCGCCGCAGCATGCATCACCTTGTCGGCAAGTTCCATAATTTGAGCGGGAATGCGATAGCCCACAGATAGCCCCACCACTCGCTGTTCGCGGCGATCGGGTAAATGCTTCAGAACATCGGCCCATGATTCTGGTGCAAGTGCTCCTGTTGCTTGGGCCATGTCGCCCACAATGGTCATGGAGCCATTGAGTGAGCGTCGCGACACCATTTGTAACTGCATTGGAGTGAGATCTTGCACTTCGTCAATCACGATGTGTCCGTAGGTACGAATTTCATCTGATTCGTCAATTTTTCCGTTTTTGCCAGGGAGCGGACCAAGCACTTCAAAGGCATCGTCGAGCACAGCAACATCGTGTTCACTGAAGCGTGCAGACTCAATGTCTTGTACGCGCTCGCGATACAACGATGTGTACTCTGCCTCACTCAAAATATTCTCTGCCGCTAAACGCAACAATGCTTTTGAACCATAGAGATCATTCAGCAATTGCGCAGGTGTGAGTAGTGGCCACATCCGTTCCATTGCAATACGAAATTCTGGCAATGGCCGCAACGATTCTTTCAACTCCGAAAGAGAAACACCCGGGTCGCGCCATGACGCTCCTAAGGCCTGCAACACTTCTGTTTCCACCCATTTCCGTGCTGCGTTGTGTCGCCGAAAGCGACGCCGACCTTGACGCACAATATTGGCTGCATCTTGTGCGCTTAAACGCACGTAGCCCGACCTAAAAGGCAGTTGTAAATTGTCGCGCAACGGCCGCTCGCGGTCGCTCACTGCCTTAGTAATGACCTTCGACATACGCATGTCGCCTTTTACACGCGCGGCAAGCACAGAGTCGCGAGCGCCGTAGGTAACACTGGGCACTAGATCGCTTAGTACTACTTGCAGCACACCTGCTTCACCCAAGCTGGGCAGTACGCGTTCGATGTAGCGCAAAAACACGCGGTTAGGGCCTATGACTAATACGCCTTGCGCTTCCAATGGAAAGCGAAATGTGTAGAGCAAATACGCAGCGCGATGTAAAGCAACAACAGTTTTTCCTGTACCTGGCCCACCTTGCACTACCAACACGCCCGCTTGCGGTGAGCGAATGATTTCGTCTTGTTCGCTTTGAATAGTGGCCACAATGTCGCCGAGTTGACCCGTGCGCCCACGTTGCAATGCGGCCAGCAATGTGCTGTAGCCACGCAAGTTTTGTTGCGCACCACCTTCAGTTGATGTTGTGGGACCATCACTACCAATACCGACATGGCCTTGTCCAAAAAGTTCGTCTTCAATACCCAGCAACTCGTGTCCCTGCACCGAGAAGTGCCGACGACGCGCCAACCCCATCGTTTCACGGCCCGTTGCACGGTAGAAAGGTTCGGCGACGGGTGCGCGCCAGTCAACAACAACTGGTTCACGATTTTGATCAGACACCGCTAAGCGTCCAATGTGAAAACTCTCGAGCGCATCGGGGCTTTCGGCAAATCGATCGATGCGTCCGAAAACTAAAGCAGCATCGCCAAGGTCAAGTGCCGTTAAGCGATTCACCAAAGCTTCATCGAAAACATCGCGTTCATAGCGGGCCTGAAAGGTTCCGCCACGGCCTGCTTCGCTCAAGTCGCGCAACTTCCAAGCATCGGTCTTACTGAGTTCTAGGCATTCATAGGCATGGTCAATAAACGCCTGTTCTGTTGCGATATCGGGATGCTGTGCGCTCATAAATGACCTGATTTTGGGGTGTTGAGAGCCTACCTGCCCAACTTCACACAATGACATTGACTATGAGACACCATCCCATTGCCCTATTTCGGCAAAAAACCTCTTTCTTTTCTGCAATATGCTGGGCGCACCTTTGTAGGGGAAGGGCAACTTCCTCTATGCGCGCGCCTCTTCTTCTTTCCACATGTGTCTTTGCCCTCGTCATAGGTGCTCCTGCACGCGTGCATGGTGCGCCCGCCGATATTGACGTGTCGGGCAATGTGGTCGGCAACACCATTATTGCCGGGGTCACTTTTAACTCCGACAGCAGCACCACAGAATCTCGATGCACGTGGAATACCACTGTCATTTCCGATGGTAAATACGAGCCATATTCATTTACTGTTCGTAATGGCATTACCTACCGTTGGTACGTGCGTACTTGTTCACCTGCCGTTGCTGGACAACCCTTCGCTCTCAGTTTCCACTGGATTCCGGTGATCTCTGAATCGACATTGGCAGAACAAGCATCGGCTCACTCGTGGAGCACCTTGCCTGTTCCCATAGTGAACACCGCACCACCTGCACAGCGAGCACTGGTGAAGTTGCCCATGTGGTGGTGGGTGACAAGTAATTCTTGGCGCACCGTTTCCACTACTGCATGGATACCGACGCCACGCGGAATTGTGACTGTTACTGTGACCGCCAAACCCAACACACTCTTGGTGAACCCAGGAGATGCGCAAGCAACGAACAACGGAAAATTCAGCTGTTCTGGTCCGGGCAAAGCATGGCGCGAGAGCGATGGTGACGACGCGAAAAGCAATTGCATGTATACCTATGCACACAGCTCCTCACGCAACACATGGAATGCCAGCGTTGCCATTCGCTGGTCTATTACATGGAAATCAAACCTTGGAAAAAAAGGAACTCTTCCTTCGGTCACCACCACTCGTCGCATACCTGTGGTGGTCGGAGAAATTCAGGCGCTCGTTACTGAGTAGGCGACACCGGGCGCACGGGGCGGTGCCACACAGCCGAGTACGCAACAACCGAAATACTTGCTCCGTCGTCACGCGATCGTACTGTGGCGTCTCCATCGGCAATGACCGTGTGGTCGTCGAACTCCTCTGCCCCGCCAATGTGTGGCGGCCAGAGCAAAGTTGCTTTTCCATTAGCCGCCACGTTGTCGGCGCTGCGCTTCCCCACCGCGGCCACCAATGCGTTTCCCTCAGAGACAAAGACCACTGCCCGGAGGTGGGGCTCACCGTTGGGACTCACAGTAATGAGGTACCCAAAGGGTCTGCGGGCCACTGCTTTTGCCAAGTTGGCTGGATCTATCGTCACACTCACGCTCTACAACCTATAGTGGCGCCGTGACTTCCTCTCGTGACCTCATCATTTTGGAACGCCGTTTTGTGAATGCCCTCGCTGCCACCAGCGATGAAGCCATCACCACAGCGGCTCTAGCCCTCGAAGAAAACCTGCAAACGGTACTGGCTCAAAGCGCAGGCCTCAGCGATGGCGCCTTTGATGACCCCGCCACCTTGGCAAGCGCTATTCGTGAAGGGGCTACTCGCCGTAAATGCGCTGGCGACGTGTGCGTTGTTTTATGCGAACCCTGCACGCAGCACTGTATTGAAGTTCTTGCCGGCGCAGCCGACGACCCTTCACTCGATGACCTCAATGCCATTTTGCCTGAGGCCATCGAAAAGTTTGGTGAGGAAATGGTGAAACTGATGGTGGTGCAGTATTCACTCAGCCTGGCTGGCTTCAAGAAGCTCATTCAGTCTGACGAAAAATGGGCGTTACCTGTTTCGCCCTCGGCACTCACTGCCGTGCGCGTTGCCGACGAAGCCGAACAAGCTGCAAAGCGTGCACTGCGTAACGAACGCAAAGAAAAAGAAAAAGCGCAGAAAAAGGCAGCAGCCGAACAACGCGCTGCAGCTAAAAACCGCCGCTAATTTTTAACGTGGTGTGAGTATGCGGAGGCATTGGATGCCTTCGAACACTCCCGGAACAACCACAACCGTGTATTGCTGGTAGGCATTTGCACATTGCCCAAAAGGCATTTTGATGCGTGCGCCGTCGAGCGGACCTGAAGTTCGCGCAATGGGCCAGTCGCCCTTAATGTCGTCAACCTTGAGCTGCGGAGAAATTTGACTCGGCTTCACGACACCGTTGTACGTGCCCGTTTCGTCGAGTTGCGATGTGCGCAATTTGAGATTGTCGACGGAGACCTGAAGCGCATCGACAACGGTTTTTGCTGCATCAACTTCAGAGCGAAGAGTTGACGTTGCTTTCTCGTTTACACCGACACGCTCGGCAAGATTGCCGAGTGAGGTTTTTGCTGTGGCAAGGTCGGCATCGAGAGTTTTTACTAAACCCGTTACTTCACTGAGGGTTGCAGCTGCTGCATCGTCATTTTCTGCAAGCGTGACCACAAGATCTTCGAGTGCGGAAATACGTGCATCGATTTCTGGATCAATTGGTGCAACTTCTCCATCGGGCGTGTCGCCAGTTGCAGGTGCATCAACAACCGAATCGGAAGTTTCATCG